>NZ_JBSFXK010000022.1:0-106124 GCF_053595355.1 Streptomyces sp. NPDC002513
CTGACCGGCGGGGTGTACGTCAACCAGACGGCCGCCTTCTCCGACTTCCACGGCTCGGGCGGCAACCCGGCGGCCAACGCGACCCTGTGCGACGGCGCCGCCGGCACCACCTGCGCCGGTTCCCGGCCCTGCGTCAGGACTCATCCGTAGACGAGGTACTCCCCGCGGACCCGCCGGAAGGCGCGCAGCTCCTCCTGCCACGCGGCCACGACCTCGTCGGCCGTCGCGCCCGCGTCGATCATCGTGCGCACCCGCGCGGACCCGGTGAGCTTGTCGATCCAGTTGTCGGGGCGCCAGGCGAAGCCGCTCCACACCGTCCTGGCGGTCACGAGCAGCGCGATCCCGGTGCGTACGGGGTCGTAGGCGGCCCAGTCGTGCACATGGATCTGCACGCCCCCGACGGTCTTCCCCTGGAACTTGGAGAACGCGGGCGCGAAGTACGCCTCCCTGAAGTGCGCCCCGGGCAGGCGCAGTCGCTCCACCTCGGCCGCCCACCGCCCGTCGATGCCCTCGGCGCCGAGCAGTTCGAAGGGTCGGGTGGTGCCGCGCCCCTCCGAGAGGTCGGTGCCCTCGAACAGACAGGTTCCCGAGTAGACCAGCGCGGTGTCGGGTGTCGGCATGTTGGGGCTCGGCGGCACCCAGGGCAGGCCGGCGGCGTCGTAGAAGTCCGACCGCTGCCAGCCCGTCATCAGGACGGTCTCCAGCGGGACCGGCGTGCTCAGGAACTCCCCGTTGAACAGCCGCGCCAGCTCCGCCACCGTCATACCGTGCGCCTGGGCGACCGGCTGCCGTCCCACGAAGCTCGCGAACTCCCGGTGCAGCACCGGTCCCTGGGCGTCCCGCCCGGTCACGGGATTGGGCCGGTCCAGGACCAGGAACCGCTTGCCCGCGCGCTGCGCCGCCTCCATGCAGTCGTACAGCGTCCAGATGTAGGTGTAGAAGCGGGCCCCGACATCCTGGATGTCGAAGACGACCGTGTCGACGCCGGACGCCGTGAAGACGTCCGCGAGCGCCTGTCCGCTCTTGCCGTAGGTGTCGTACACGGGCAGTCCGGTCGCCGGATCGTCGTAGCGGCCCTCCGAGCCGCCCGCCTGGGCGGTGCCGCGGAAACCGTGCTCGGGGCCGAAGACCGCGACCAGGTTCACCCGGCGGTCCGCGTGCATCACGTCGACGATGTGGCGCAGGTCCCGGGTCACACCGGTCGGATTGGTGACCACCCCGGCCCGTCGGCCGTCCAGCAACGCGTAGCCGTCCGCCGCCAGCCGTTCGAAACCGGTACGCAGGTGTCCGCCGCGCGCGTCGGCGGGCGCTGCGGACGCGGTGGGTGCCGAGAGCGACACGGCTGTCGCCGTGGTCGCGGTGAGCAGCCCCCGTCGGGACAGTGTCATGCGGTGACCTCCGTGATCGACGGAACTGTCATGCGCACGCGCCATCGGAAGAGGCCCTTCCCTCGTTACATACCGACTAGTTAGTCTGATGCTCGCAGCAGAGCCGAAGAGCCGGGCCGACTGCAGCAGGGCCGACTGCAGCAGAGCCCAGTCGCGTCGCGTCGAAGGAGACCGATGGTGGAAGCCGTGCAGGATGCGGGAGTGGTCGTCACCGGGGCGGGCGGCGGGATCGGGGCCGCCCTGGCCCGCCGCTTCGCTGCCGAGGGGGCGCGGGTCGTCGTCAACGATCTGGACGCCGGACGGGCGAAGGCCGTGGCCGACGAGATCGGCGGCATCGCGGTCCCGGGCGACGCCTCCGCGATCGTGGCCGAGGCGCGGGACGCCCTCGGCGGCACCGTCGACGTCTACTGCGCCAACGCGGGCGTCGGCTCCGGCGGCACCGAGGCCGCCGACGAGGAGGTGTGGGCGCAGGCCTGGGACGTCAACGTCATGGCGCACGTCCGCGCCGCCCGGGCCCTGCTGCCCGCCTGGCTGGAGCGCGGCGAGGGCCGGTTCGTCTCCACCGTCTCGGCCGCCGGACTGCTCACCATGATCGGCGCCGCCCCGTACAGCGTCACCAAGCACGGCGCCTACGCCTTCGCCGAGTGGCTCTCGCTGACCTACCGGCACCGTGGCCTCAAGGTCCACGCGATCTGCCCCCAGGGTGTGCGCACCGACATGCTGACCGCCTCCGGCAGCGCCGGCGAACTGGTGCTCGCCCCGACCGCGATCGACCCGGCGGACGTCGCCGACGCGCTCATCGAGGGCATCGCCAAGGACCGGTTCCTGATCCTGCCGCACCCCGAGGTCGCCGCGTACTACCAGGCGCGCGCCACCGAACCGGACCGCTGGCTGACGCAGATGAACCACCTCCAGCAGAAGTGGGAGTCCGCCCGGTGAGCACCTCCCGTTACGCCGCCAAGCCCTGGCTCGCCCTGCTCGACGACATCCAGCGCGCCCCCGTCCGCCCCGCCGACTCCCTGGTGCACGCCCTGCGCACGGTCCCCGGGGACCGTACCGCCCTCGCCTACTTCGACGGGCGCATCAGCTACGCGGAACTGAACGACCTCAGCGACTCGGTCGCCGGGCACCTCGCCGCCCGCGGCCTGGAGCCCGGGGACCGGGTCGCGATCATGCTCCAGAACTCCCCGCACTTCGTGATCGCCCTGCTGGGAGCCTGGAAGGCGGGCGCGACCGTCGTGCCCGTCAACCCGATGTACAAGTCGGGCGAGGTCACCCACGTCCTGAAGGACGCCGAGGTGAGCGCCCTGGTGTGCGCCGACCGCGCGTGGGAGGCGTATCTGCGTGACACGGCCGTGGGCTCGCCGGTCCGCATCGTCCTCACCGCCTGCGAGCTGGACCTCCAGACCCGGGGCGACGCGCGCGTGCTCACCTTCGAGCGGGCGGAGCCGGCCGCCGACGCGGACGACCTCGTGGCCGTCGCCCGGCAGGGCCACCCGGCGCCCGAGGGCCGCGACCCGGCCCCCACCGGCATCGCGCTGATCAGCTACACCTCCGGCACCAGCGGAACCCCCAAGGGCGCCACCAACACGCACGGCAACGTCATGTACAACGCCGAGCGGCAGCGGACCGGACTGGGACTGCCCGAGGTGCCGGTCTACTTCGCGCTGGCGCCCCTGTTCCACATCACCGGCATGGTGTGCGAACTGGCGGCCTGCCTCACCAGCGGGGGCACGCTCGTCCTCGCCTACCGGTTCGACCCGGGCGTCGTCCTCGACGCGTTCACCGAGCACCGGCCCCACTACACCGTGGGCCCGTCGACGGCCTTCATGGCGCTGGCCGCCCACCCGTCCGCCACCCCGGACCACTTCTCCTCCTTCACGGTCATCTCCTCCGGCGGAGCCCCGCTGCCGCCCGCCCTGGTGGAGACGTTCCGGGCCGGTTTCGGGCCGTACATCCGCAACGGCTACGGCCTCACCGAGTGCACCGCGCCCTGCGCCTCCGTGCCACCGGGCCGGGAGGCCCCCGTGGACCCCGTCTCCGGGACGCTGGCCGTCGGCGCACCGGGCCCCGACACGGTCGTCCGCATCGTCGACGACCAGGGGCGGGAGGTGCCGTTCGGCGAGCAGGGCGAGATCGTCGTCCGGGGGCCGCAGGTCGTGCCCGGCTACTGGGGGCGGCCCGACGCCACCGCCGAGACCTTCCCGGACGGGGAACTGCGCACCGGGGACATCGGCTTCATGGACGAGCGGGGCTGGCTGTACGTCGTCGACCGCAAGAAGGACATGATCAACGCGTCCGGCTTCAAGGTGTGGCCGCGCGAGGTCGAGGACGTCCTCTACACCCATCCGGCGGTGCGCGAGGCCGCCGTCGTCGGGGTGCAGGACGGCTACCGGGGGGAGACCGTGAAGGCGTACATCAGCCTCCGTCCGGGCGCCGAGACGGACCCGGACGCGCTCGCCGCGTACTGCCGGGAAAGACTGGCCGCCTACAAGTACCCGCGCCAGGTGGAGATCCTGCCGGACCTGCCGAAAACGACGAGTGGCAAGATCCTCCGTCGGGAACTGCGTTCCCGATCACAGACGATCCGGTAGACACCCGGTAGACATCGAGGAAAGGCAGGTGGCGGCAGTGCCCAGAACGACGGACGGGGACGGTATGCCCGTCCCGCAACGGCTGCTGGCCGCCGCCACCCGGCTCTTCGCCGACCAGGGGTACGACCGCACGTCCGTGCAGGAGATCGTCGAGGCGGCCGGCGTCACCAAGGGGGCGCTGTACCACTACTTCGGCTCCAAGGACGATCTGCTGCACGAGGTGTACGCGCGCGTGCTGCGCGTCCAGCAGGAGCGCCTCGACGCCTTCGCGAACGCCGACGCGCCGGTCGAGAAGCGGCTGCGGGACGCCGCCGCGGACGTCGTCGTCACCACGATCGAGAACCTCGACGACGCGATGATCTTCTTCCGGTCCATGCACCACCTGAGCCCGGAGAAGAACAAGCAGGTACGCGCCGAGCGGCGCCGCTACCACGAGCGGTTCCGCGCGCTGATCGAGGAGGGCCAGAAGGAGGGTGTGTTCTCCACCGCCACGCCCGCCGACCTCGTGGTCGACTACCACTTCGGCTCGGTGCACCACCTGTCGACCTGGTACCGCCCCGGCGGACCGCTCAGCCCCCAGCAGGTCGCCGACCACCTCGCGGACCTGCTGCTGCGGGCGCTGCGGCCCTGAGTCTGCGTGCGTGCGCGAGGGGCGGCCCTCTCCACGGCCGCCCCTCACGCGTGTCTCACACGTACTTCTTCAGCTCCCGGCGCGCCAGGGACCGCTGGTGCACCTCGTCCGGGCCGTCCGCGAGCCGCAGGGTGCGGGCCGCCGCCCACAGTTCCGCCAGCGGGAAGTCCTGGCTCACCCCGCCCGCGCCGTGCAACTGGACCGCCTTGTCGATGATGTCGACGACCGTGCGCGGGGTGGCGATCTTGATGGCCTGGATCTCGGTGTGGGCGCCCCGGTTGCCGACCGTGTCCATCATCCACGCGGTCTTCAGCACCAGCAGCCGCAGCTGCTCCACGGCCACGCGCGCGTCGGCGATCCAGTTGTGCACGACACCCTGCTGGGCCAGCGCCTTGCCGAACGCGGTACGGGAGACGGCCCGCCGGCACATCAGCTCGATCGCCCGCTCGGCCATGCCGATCAGCCGCATGCAGTGGTGGATACGGCCCGGACCGAGCCGCGCCTGCGCGATGGCGAAGCCGCCGCCCTCCTCGCCGATCAGGTGGGACACCGGCACGCGCGCGTGGTCGAAGACGACCTCGGCGTGGCCGCCGTGGGAGTGGTCCTCGTAGCCGTAGACCTGCATCGCGCGCTTGACGTGCACACCGGGGGTGTCGCGCGGGACCAGCACCATCGACTGCTGACGGCGGATGTCGGGTCCGTCCGGGTCCGTCTTGCCCATCACGATGAAGATCCTGCAGTCCGGGTTCATCGCCCCGGAGATGTACCACTTGCGGCCGGTGACGACGTACTGGTCGCCGTCCCGTTCGATGTGCGTGGTGATGTTGGTGGCGTCCGAGGAGGCCACCTCCGGCTCCGTCATCGCGAACGCCGACCGGATCTCCCCGGCGAGCAACGGCTCCAGCCACTGCTTCTTCTGCCGCTCGTCGCCGAACTGGGCGAGCACCTCCATGTTGCCCGTGTCGGGCGCCGCGCAGTTCAGCGCGGTGGGTGCGAGGTGCGGGGAACGGCCGGTGATCTCGGCGAGCGGGGCGTACTGGAGGTTGGTGAGCCCGGCGCCGTACTCGGCGTCCGGCAGGAACAGGTTCCACAGACCCTGCCGACGGGCCTCGGCCTTGAGCTCCTCGACGATCGCGGGGGTGTCCCAGGGCGAGGCGAGCTGTGCGCGCTGTTCCTCGGCGAGGGCCTCCGCCGGGTAGACGTGCTCGTCCATGAAGGTGAGCAGTTTGGCGCGCAGTTCCTCGGTGCGCGCGTCGAACGCGAAGTCCATGGCGGATCAGCCTTCCTGGAGGGTGGTCAGGCCGTGCTCGATGAAGACGGGCACCAGCTCGCCGATGCGGTCGAAGCCCCGTCCGACCGTCTGGCCGAGGGTGTAGCGGTAGTGGATGCCTTCGAGGATCACGGCGAGCTTGAACCAGGCGAAGGCCGTGTACCAGGAGACGGCGGTGAGGTCGCGCCCCGAGCGGGCGGCGTACCGCTCGATCAGCTCGGCCGGGTCCGGGTGTCCCGGGGCCGTGGCGGTCGTGGAGATGGGGGAGTCCGGCAGCCGCAGGGGCACGCTGTACATCACCAGCAGGCCGACGTCGGTGAGCGGGTCGCCGAGCGTGGACATCTCCCAGTCGAGGATGGCGGTGATCCGGTCGTCGTCGCCGAGCAGCACGTTGTCCAGGCGGTAGTCGCCGTGGATCACGGTGGGTGCGGGCGAGGCGGGCAGCGCGCGGCCGAGCGCCGCGTGCAGTTCGTCGATGCCGGGCAGCTCGCGGTTGCGGGAGGCGTCGAGCTGCTTGCCCCAGCGGCGCAGCTGCCGGTCCAGGAAGCCGTCGGGGCGGCCGAAGCCGGCGAGTCCCACCTCGCCGGGGTCCACCGCGTGCAGTTCCACCAGGGTGTCCACCAGGCCGAGGATCGCGTCCCGGGTCCGCTGGGGGCCGAGCGGGGCCAGTTGCTCCGCGGTGCGGTAGGGCGTGCCCTCGACGAAGTCCATCACATAGAACGGCGCGCCCAGGACCGAGTCGTCCTCGCACAGCAGCACCGGGCGCGGCACCGGGACCGCCGTCGGGTGCAGCGCGCTGATCACCCGGTGCTCGCGCTTCATGTCGTGCGCGGTGGCCAGGACATGTCCGAGCGGGGGGCGGCGGACGACCCACCGGGCGTTACCGTCCGTGACGGCGTACGTGAGGTTCGACCGCCCGCCCTCGATCAGCCGGCCGGTCAGGGGGCCGCTCACCAGGCCGGGCCGCTCGGCGTCGAGCAGGCCGCGCAACCGGTCGAGATCGAGACCTGGCGGGTGGTCTGGGCTCATGATGGCTCCTACGCGCGCGAGAACGGGACCTGCATCATGATGCCGACCGGTCGGTATGCCGTCCAGTATGCGGCGTGAACGTGATCGGCGCCACGCACGCGTCGTGGCGCCGACGGGCCGGGAGACGGCCCCCGGCGGCGATGCGCCGCCGCGCTCTCCAGCGTGGCGGGCCACCGTCTGTCCGCCGTTCACGACGGCCATGTCATGGAAGGCGGACAGACGGTCCAGGGGCCCTCAGGTCGGTGTCAGCCTGCCAGTCGGCAACGGGCTCGCGGTGGCCGGGGTGCCCCGTTCCGCCACGGAATTCCGCCCGCGGGCGTTCTTCGCGCGCGCTCAGAACACCAGTGCGGCCGCGCACAGCGCGAGGGCGGCCGTGCAGAGGGTCGCGGCGGTGGCGAGCCGGGGTGGGAGGCGGGGCGGGTCGCCGGCTTCCGCGGTGGACAGGGCATGGATGCGCCGATGGGCGACGACCAGGAAGCCGAGCCAGAGCAGCCCGCACAGGGTGACCACGGCCAAGCCGGCCGCCGTCCGGTCGTGCAGCGCCGTCTTCGCGGCCAGAACGGCGGCCACCGTGCACGACAGGGTGGTGCGGCGCCAGGCGAGGCGGGTGCGTTCCGGCTGGAGTCCCGGGTCGCGCTCCGGGGCCGGGACGCTCATCCTGCCCAGCCGAAGAGGACGATCACGACCATCGCGACCGCCACCACCGCGATGGCGATGCTCAGCAGTGCCGGGAACCGGGACGGGGGAAGGTCCTCGCCGCGCCGCATCGCCCGTTCGCAGCGCACCCAGTGGTTGACGGCACGCAGCGCGCTTAGGACTCCGGCGGCGAGCAGCCCCAGGGCGAGCCCGGCCCGCCAGGCCCAGCGCAGGCCCGGCAGGAACTGGTCCACGGCGAAGCCCCCGCCGATCAGCGCCAGCGCGGTGCGCAGCCAGGCCAGGAAGGTGCGCTCGTTGGCCAGTGAGAAGCGGTAGTCGGGTGTACGGCCTTCCTGCCGGATCTCCTGGGGCGCGAACCACAGCCGGACGTTCCGCACGAATTCGCTCACGTGCAGGACCCTACCGGTCCGCCCCCGGAGGATTCGGAGCGGCGGTGACGGGCACGGCCCGGGCCGCCCGCCGACGCGGGCGGGCGGGTCAGGCCATCGACCGGCGGTGCTCCTTGAGCCGGGCGTAGGCGGCCAGGCCGTCCGGGACCCACTCCCAGCCGGACAGCCGGCGCTCCACCTCCTCCTCCGGCAGGAAGGCGTGCCAGGCGACCTCCTCGGCCTGGGGGCTGACGGGCAGATCGCAGCGGACCTGGTAGACCGCGGACCACCAGGACCGTCCGGCGCCGTCGTCGTACAGGAACCTGAACAGCGGCTCGGGCCGGGGCAGCCCGCTGACGCCGAGTTCCTCCTCCGCCTCCCGCAGGGCGGCGTCGTCGTAGCTCTCGCCGGCGCCGACCACTCCGCCGACGAACATGTCGTACAGGGAGGGGAACACCAGCTTGGTGGGGGTGCGGCGATGGACGAAGACCCGCCCCTCGCCGTCCCGTGCCTGGATGAACACGCACCGGTGGCGCAGCCCGCGCGCGTACGCCTCACCGCGCGGCGACTGCCCGATGACCCTGTCGTTCTCGTCCACGATGTCGAGGAGTTCGTCAGCGGCACTCATGGGCCCATCCAAACAGCCGGAACCGCCGGCCGCCCGGCCGGGCCCGGCACCCGGCGCCGTCCCACCCCGGGCGCGCGGCCGAAGCACCGCCGGGGCCTCACCCCGGCTGAAGGTCTCTCTCCCGTTCCGGCTCCGCCGTCCCCCGGGGCATCGCCGGGTGCAGGCCGAGCAGCACGATGCCGAAGACGATCCCCGCGAGCCCCGCCGCCTCCCAGGCCAGCGCGCCGGTGTCGGTGTGCAGCCGGTCGCCGAGAAAGCCCACCCCGCACACGATCCCGGCCAGCGGCTGGGCGGCGGTCAACGCCGGCAGGGACATCCGCAGCGGAGCCGTCTCGAACGCGCTCTGCACCAGGATCAGCCCCGTCACCCCGAGCACCAGCACACCGTAGGGCTGCCAGCCCGTGATGAACTCCGTCCAGCCGCCCGCCGTGAGCCGCTGTCCGCTGACCCGGGTCAGCGCGTCCTGCACGCCGTACAGCAGTCCCGCCGCCAGGCCGAGCAGCACCGGCCCGATGATCAGCCGCGACTTCTTCGCATACGTCGTCAGCAGCAGCGCCAGGCCCACCATGACACCGATGATCAGCCAGTGCCGCAGGGGATCCGTGACCGCGACGCCCGCGCCGGGGCGGCCCGCCACGATGAACGCCGTGACACCACCGGCGAGCAGCCCGAGCCCCGCCCATCCCTGGCGGCCCAGCGGCTGCCTGGTCTGCCGGCGGGACTCGGCCAGCGCGAACAGCAGGTTCGTGGCGACGAGCGGCTCGACCAGGGAGATCTCGCCGTGCGCCAGCGCGACGGCGCTGAGGGCCATGCCGACCACCATCAGGCCGATACCGCCGAGCCAGCGGGGCATCTTCATCAGGTCCAGCAGCAGCCGGGGGGAGAGGAAGTCGCTCAACGGCGCCCGCTGTGCGGCGTTCTGCTGCAGCACGAACCCGGTGCCGAGGCAGAAGGCCGCGCTCACGGCGAGGGCGAGAACCAGTACCGACACGCTGTACCTCGATGATTCAGCGGGGCCACGGGATGCGTATCACGCCGACTGTAACGCCCCGGGCGGGGGCCCGCCCCTGCTTGGCCGCATCCGGGCAGGGCCCGCCCGTGGGTGACGGCCCGCGCGGAAGCGTGCGGACGGCGCCGCGTACCCGGAAACGGGCGGTTGACGCCGTCACTCCTCCTGCCGAAGGATCTGACCCGTCGGTAACCCCAAACCGACTGGTCGTCACGGCGAGAGGAACGGGCCCATGGCCTACGACGCTGATGTCATCGTGATCGGGGCGGGCCTCGCCGGGCTCACCGCGACCGCGGAACTGGTGGACGCGGGGCGGAAGGTGATCCTGCTGGACCAGGAGCCCGAGCAGTCGATGGGCGGCCAGGCGTTCTGGTCCTTCGGCGGCCTCTTCCTCGTCGACTCGCCGGAGCAGCGCCGGCTGCGGATCAAGGACAGCCACGCCCTGGCCCTGCAGGACTGGATGGGCACTGCCGCCTTCGACCGCCCCGAGGACCACTGGCCGCGCAAGTGGGCGCACGCGTACGTCGACTTCGCGGCCGGTGAGAAGCGGGCCTGGCTGCACCGGCAGGGCGTCCGTTTCTTCCCCGTGGTCGGCTGGGCCGAGCGCGGCGGGTACGACGCCACCGGCCACGGCAACTCCGTCCCCCGCTTCCACATCACCTGGGGGACCGGCCCCGGGGTGATCGCACCGTTCGTACGGCGGGTGCGGGCCGGCGTCGCGCGCGGACTCGTCCAGCTGAGGTTCCGTCACCGGGTCACCGGCCTCTCGCGCAGCGCGGGCGCGGTCGACACCGTCACCGGGGAGGTCCTGGAACCCTCGGACGCGGCGCGGGGCAAGGCCAGCAGCCGCACGGTCACCGGGGCCTTCGAGTTCCGGGCGCAGGCGGTGGTCATCACCTCGGGCGGCATCGGCGGCAACCACGACCTGGTCCGCGCCAACTGGCCGAAGCGGCTCGGGGGCCCGCCGGAGCGGATGGTCTCCGGCGTGCCCGCGCACGTCGACGGAAAGATGCTCGGCGTCGCCGAGGGGGCGGGCGCCCGCCTGATCAACCGCGACCGCATGTGGCACTACACCGAGGGCCTGAACAACTGGAACCCCGTCTGGGAGAACCACGGCATCCGCATCCTGCCGGGCCCGTCCTCCCTCTGGCTCGACGCCCGCGGCCGGCGCCTGCCCGTCCCGCTCTTCCCCGGCTTCGACACCCTCGGCACCCTCGAACACATCATGCGGACCGGGTACGACCACACGTGGTTCGTGCTCGACCAGAAGATCATCGGTAAGGAGTTCGCGCTGTCCGGCTCCGAGCAGAACCCCGACCTGACCGGCAAGTCGGTCCGGGACGTGCTCGGACGGGCCCGCGCGGATGTGCCCGGGCCGGTCAGGGCGTTCATGGAGCACGGTGCCGACTTCGTCGTGGAGAAGGACCTGGGGGCGCTGGTGCGCGGCATGAACGCGCTCACCGAGGAGCCGCTCATCGACGAGGCCGAACTGCGCCACGAGATCGTCGCGCGCGACCGGGAGATCCTGAACCCCTTCACCAAGGACCTCCAGGTGACGGCGATCCGCGGGGCGCGCCGCTTCCTCGGCGACCGGCTGATCCGCACGGCCGCCCCGCACCGCATCCTCGACCCCGCGGCGGGCCCGCTGATCGCGGTGCGGCTGAACATCCTCACCCGCAAGACGCTCGGCGGTCTGGAGACCGATCTCTCCTCCCGGGTGCTGACGGAGGGCGGCGACCCGCTCGCGGGGGTGTACGCGGCCGGGGAGGCGGCGGGCTTCGGCGGGGGCGGGGTGCACGGTTACCGCTCCCTCGAGGGCACCTTCCTCGGCGGCTGCCTGTTCTCGGGGCGCACGGCCGGACGCGCGGCGGCCAGGGCGATCGGGTAGGGGGCGTTTTCCGAGAACGGGGTGAGAAGAGATGACGGAATCGTGACGTGCACCCGTCCCCCCTGGCCCCGAGGGGGTGCGGGGTGCTCGAATCAGTGTGTGAACCCTGAACGACCCGAAGAGCGGGACACACCGGAGCCCGCGGACCGGGAGCCACCCGAGCCCCCCGCGACCGGCACCCCGATCGGCCGCCGGGTCCTCCTCGCGACCCTGGGACTCGGCGCGCTCGGTGTCGTCGCCGCGCCCACGCTCCAGCGCGGCCTGGAAGGCTTCCTCGGCAGTGTCTCCGGCAAGGACCCGACGGGCCTGACCGGCCTGCTGCCCAACGGGGGCGGCTTCCGCTACTACTCCGTGACGGCGTCCGTGCCCGACCGGAACGAGACCGACTACCGCCTCACCGTCGACGGCCTGGTCGACCGCCCGAAGACCTACACGCTCGCCGACCTGCGGGCCCTGCCCCAGACCCGACTGGTGCACGACGTCCAGTGCGTCACGGGCTGGCGGGTGCCGAAGACACCGTTCGAAGGAGTGCGGCTCGCCACCCTCCTCGAGGCCGCGGGCGTCCGCTCCGTGGCCGGCGCCGTCCGCTTCACCTGCTTCGACGGGGCCTACACCGAGAGCCTCACCCTCGACCAAGCACGCCGCGACGACGTCCTGGTCGCCCTGCGGATGCAGGACAAGCCGGTCACTCACGACCATGGCGGCCCGGTGCGGCTGTATGTGGCGCCCATGTACTTCTACAAGTCCGCCAAATGGCTCTCCGGCATCACCCTCACCCAGGACGTGCGTCCCGGGTACTGGGAGGACCGGGGGTACGACGTCGACGCCTGGGTCGGCCGGTCGAACGGACGGGACGATGCCCCCACGAGTTGACGCCGCACATCCCCCTGTCTCCGCCCCGGCCCGGGTACGGCGTTTCACCCGCGCGGCGCGCTGGGTGCACCGGATGACGGCCGCGCTGATGGGCGTCTGCGTGGTCACCGCGGCCTGTCTGTACCTCCCCGCGTTCGCGGAGCTGGTGGGCCGCCGCGAACTGGTGGTCCGTGTCCACGAGTGGGCCGGGCTGATGCTTCCGGTCCCCGTCCTGGCGGGCCTGGTCTCCCGTGCCTTCCGCGCGGACCTCGGTCACCTCAACCGCTGGGGGCCGCACGACCGGGTCTGGCTGCGCGCGGCCCTGCGCCGGGACCGGCGCCGCGCGTCCCGCCCCGCGGGCAAGTTCAACGCGGGCCAGAAGACGTACGCGGCCTGGATCGCGGGCGCCACACTGGTGATGCTCGGCACGGGACTGCTGATGTGGTTCACCCACCTCGCCCCGCTGGTGTGGCGCACCTCGGCGACGTTCGTCCACGACTGGCTCGCCCTGACGATCGGTGTGGTCCTCGCCGGCCACATCGGCATGGCACTCGGGGACCCGGAGGCACGCAGGGGCCTGCGGACGGGGCTGGTCAGCCGGGCGTGGGCGGAACGGGAGCATCCGCTGTGGCGGCGATAGCCGCCACCAGACGGGCCAGCCCGTCCTGACCGTGCCCGTCCACGACGGCCCGCTCGGCGGCCCGCCGGGCCGCCGTCAGCGCCCCGACGTTCAGGCCGTGCGCCGCCGAGGCCTCCACCAGCCGGGTGAGCGTCGTCGCCGCCGAGGCGATCGTGGAGCGCTCTCCGGGGAAGCGGCCGGTGCGCAGTTGCTCGGCCCACCGCGGCAGCATCTCGGTCAGCAGACCGCTGATGCCGACGGCGAGCGGCGCCAGGTCCCCGGGCGCGATGCCCTCGGCGGAGGCGAGGGCGAAGGCGTGCGCGGCACCGTGCACGGAGAGGGCGAACAGATCGAGCAGCGCCAGCTCGTAGGCCGCGGCACGCCCCGGGTCGGCACCGAGGTACCTCCCGGTTCCGCCCAGGGCCGCCAGCGTCCTTGCCACCGCCTCGTACGCCTGTCCCGTCCCGCTGTAGAGGACCACCGCGGCCGGGGTGCCGATCGCCGGAGTCGGGGTGAGGATCGCGCCGTTCAGGTAGCGGATGCCATGGCCCTGGGCCCAGTCGGCGAGGGCGCGGGCCTGCGCGGGCTCCGCACTGGTGAGGTTGACCAGCGTGCGGCCCGCCCAGCCGGTGGCCGGCAGCACGGCCCGTACGGCGTCGTAGTCCATCTCCGAGATCGTGCCCTGCGTCGAGGACGACACGGTCGTCCTCGCGGGCAAGTGCCCCGAGCTCCTCGGCGGACTCGCGCAGGAGCGCGCCCGGATCACGGCGGCGATCGACGACCTGACCGCCGCCCGTGACATCCTGGGCTCCCTGGTGGGGCGCCCGCTGTAGCGGGCCGCCGGCTCCGTCGGTCCCGGGGCGTCAGATCACGAGGGACAGCAGGAGCACCAGTGCGCCGGCGATCACCGAGATGATCGTCTCCATGACGGAC
This sequence comes from Streptomyces sp. NPDC002513, assembly GCF_053595355.1. Taxonomy (NCBI): domain Bacteria; kingdom Bacillati; phylum Actinomycetota; class Actinomycetes; order Kitasatosporales; family Streptomycetaceae; genus Streptomyces; species Streptomyces sp. NPDC002513. Next base: position 13,867 of record NZ_JBSFXK010000022.1, read on the forward strand.
CAGGACTTGACGGTCTGTCCGACGCTCAGCCCGAAGTACTCCTTCACCAGCCAGAAGCCGGCGTCGTTGACATGGCTGAAGAACAGCGAGCCGGCGCCGATGGCCAGAACCAGCAGGGCGGTGTGGGTGGTCGACATGTCGGCCGCCAGCGGCGCGACCAGACCGGCCGCCGAGACGGTCGCCACGGTCGCGGAACCGGTCGCGAGCCGGATCGCCACCGCGATCAGCCAGGCCAGCAGCAGGGCGGGGATCGACCAGTTCTTGGATATGTCCAGGACCATCTGGCCCACGCCGCAGTCGATCAGCGTCTGCTTGAAGCCGCCGCCCGCGCCCACGATGAGCAGGATGCCGGCGATCGGGGCGAGCCCCGTGTCGACGGTCCGCGCGATCCGCTCCTTGCTGAAACCGGCCGGGCGGCCCAGCGTGAAGATGCCGACGATCACGGCGGCGAGCAGGGCGACCAGCGGGGAGCCGATCACGTCGAAGACGCGCTGCACCATCTTCGTCGGGTCGTCCACCACGATGTCGACCAGCGCCTTGGACAGCATCAGGACGACCGGGAGCAGCATGGTGGCCAGCGTGGCGCCGAAGCCGGGACGATTCTCGAGCTCCTCGGAGGCCCGGGGCGGGAGCATCCGCTCCGGGACCGGGGCGTCCACCCAGCGGGCCGCGACCTTCGAGAACAGCGGGCCCGCGATGATCACCGTCGGGACGGCGACCAGCACACCGAGCGCCAGCGTCACGCCGAGGTTGGCCTTGACGGCGTCGATCGCGACCAGCGGCCCCGGGTGCGGCGGGATCAGACCGTGCATCACGGACAGGCCCGCGAGTGCCGGGATGCCGATCCGCATCAGGGAGTAGTTGCCGCGCTTGGCGACCATCAGGACGACGGGGATCAGCAGCACGATGCCGACCTCGAAGAACAGCGGCAGACCGATCATCGCGGCGATCAGCACCATCGCCCACGGCATCGCGCGGCCCTTCGCCCGGGCGAGGATCGTGTCCACGATCTGGTCCGCGCCGCCGGAGTCGGCGAGCAGCTTGCCGAGGATCGCGCCCAGGGCGATCAGGACGCCCACACCGGCGACGGTCGAGCCGAGCCCGGTGGTGAAGCTGGTGATGGCCTTGTCGAGCGGTGCCCCGGCGAACGCGCCGAGCGCGAGCGAGCCGATGGTCAGCGCCAGGAAGGCGTGAAGCTTGAACTTGGTGATGAGCAGGACGATGACGGCGATGCCCGCCACCGCCGCGATGCCGAGTTGAGCGTGGTCCGCCGACGTGATGGGCGCGACGGTGTCCGCTGCCAGCATCTCGACACTGAGTCTGGTCACGGGGGTCCCTTGGGTGAGGAGAGGAGCTTTCGGTTTCTGGTGGGGGAGGGCCTGTGAGGCCGCGCCCTGGTGCGAGCGGCGTCCGGGGGCCGGGGGTTACCGCGAGGGCTGGGCGGAGGACCGTTCGAGGCCGCGCAGCGCGTCCATGGCGCGGGCGGTGATCTCCTCGGGACTGCCCGAGACGTCCACCGCCACTCCCGGCTCGTCCGGCTCCAGCGGCTGGAGCGTGGCGAACTGGGAGTCCAGCAGCGCGGTGGGCATGAAGTGCCCGTGCCGGTGCGCCATCCGGTCCTCGATGAGCTTCCGGTCGCCGGTGAGGTGCACGAAGACGACGCCGGGAGCGGCGGCCCGCAGCCGGTCGCGGTAGGCCCGCTTCAGCGCCGAGCTGCTGACCACCCCGCCGAGCCCCGCCCGCCCGTGCGCCCAGGCGCCGATGGCGTCCAGCCAGGGCCACCGGTCCTCGTCCGTGAGCGGAACACCGGCCGACATCTTGGCGATGTTGGCCGGGGGGTGGAAGTCGTCGCCCTCGGCGTACGGAACGCCGAGCCGGGCCGCAAGCAGGGGGCCGATCGTGGTCTTGCCCGTGCCCGCGACGCCCATGACCACGACCACGTGGGGGGTGCGCACTTGCTGCATCGTGCTCTCGCTGTCTTCGTCGACATCTGATGTCGAGGTCACTGAAACCGATTAGGTACGACTAATTCAAGAGTGTGTGACAAATAAATCTGACCTTTTCTTCCCGTGAGCCGCCCCGTACGCTGAGTACATGACCACTCCGGGCCGGGGGCTGCACGGCCGTGTACTGGACACCCTCGGCCCCGCGATCACCGCGGGCGAGTACCCGCCGGGCAGCGTGCTGCGTACCGACGAACTCGCCCAGCACTACGAGGTCTCCAGGTCCGTGATGCGCGAGGCGGTCCGGGTCCTGGAGTCGATGCACCTGGTGGAGTCCCGCCGAAGGGTGGGCGTGACGGTCCAGCCCAAGGCCGCGTGGAACGTCTACGATCCCCAGGTCATCCGGTGGCGCCTGGCCGGCGCCGACCGCCCGCACCAGCTGCGCTCGCTGACCGTGCTGCGGTCGGCGATCGAACCGGTGGCCGCGGGACTGGTCGCCCGCAACGCCACGTCCGAGCAGTGCGCCGAGCTGACCGAGTGCGCCCTGGGCATGGTCGCGAACTCACGCGGCCACCAGCTGGCGGGATACCTGTTCCACGATGTGGCCTTCCACCGGACGATCCTGACCGCGTCCGGCAACGAGATGTTCGCCCGCCTCGGCGATGTCGTCGCGGAGGTCCTCTCGGGCCGCACCCACCACGACGTGATGTTCGAGGACCCCGACCCGGCCGCGGTCACCCTGCATGTGCAGGTCGCGGAGGCGGTCCGGGAGGGCGACGCGGCCCGCGCGGAGCTGCTGACCCGCGAGATCACCGTCGGCGCCCTGCACGAGCTGGACATCCTCGCGCCCTAGGCGCCCGCCTCGATCGTCCGGTGCTCCGGGCCGCCGCCCGCTCAGCCGTCCGGCGCCTGCCTCAGTCGAGGACGTCCCCGTCGACGTACACCCAGGCCCCGTCCACCCGTTCGAACCGGCTGCGTTCGTGCAGGGTGCCGCCCCGGTAGGAGGCGCGGAAGGTCACCGTTCCCGTGGAGTGGAACGCGGACCCGCCCGTCGTCCGAAGGACCTCCAGTCCCGTCCAGCGCATCCCGCGGTCGAGGCCGAGCCGCTCGGGCCGGGTGCGCGGATGCCAGGTCCGCAGCAGATACCCCGGGTCCCCCTGGACGAACGCGCTGTACCGCGACCGCATGAGCGCCTCGGCGGTCGGCGCCGCCGCGGTACCCGCGTGGAAACGGCCGCAGCACTTCTCGTACGCCTCGGGCAGCCCGCACGGGCAGGAACGCGTGGTCATGACCGCCATTGTGCCCGGTCGGGCGCGGCGCCCCGCGGGGCGGGCGGACCGGCAGGGCGAGGCGGCCGGGCGGCCGGGGTTTCGGTTCCGCTTGCGTGCGCGCCCGCCCCATCGGAGTCACAGTGGAAGAAGGTCGTGTGCGCCCTGTGCGGCGCCGCACCGCACCGGTGTGAGGAGGTACGGAAGATGACGTCGACCCGAGCCGCCCGCAGCCGCCCTCCGACCGCCAAGGAGTGGAGCCTGCGCCTCTACCTCTCCGAACACGACCCCGCCACCACGGCCCGGGTCGTCCTGGACACCGGTGACAACCTGCTGGAGAGCTGTGCCGCGGCGCACCGCAACCCCTACGACCTGGCGGTGCCCGAGATCGGGGACGAACTCGCCGCCGGACGCGCGCTGATCGCGCTGGGCCGGAAACTGCTGCGTGCCGCCGCGGGAGACATCGAGGAAGCCGGAGCGCCGGAGGAAGCCCCACCGGCCCCGCTGTGGCTGCCCCGGGAGTGAGGAGGCCGAGCCGTGCTCTTCATGGATCGCCAGGAAGCGGGCCGGCAACTGGGCGCACGCCTTGCGTATCTCAGGGGCCGGAACGCGGTCGTACTGGGTCTGCCCAGAGGAGGGGTTCCCGTCGCCTTCGAGGTCGCACAGGCGATCGGCGCGCCGCTCGACGTCTGCCTGGTCCGCAAGCTCGGCGTGCCGTTCCAGCCCGAGCTGGGGATGGGGGCGATCGGCGAGGACGGCGTGCGCGTGATCAACGACGCGGTGGTGCGCGAGGCACGCGTCACCCGGGAGGAACTCGCCCAGGTCGAGGAACACGAACGGGAGGTCCTCGAACAGCGGGGCCGGCGCTACCGCGGCACGTACGAGCCCGTCTCCGTCGAGGGCCGGACCGTGGTCGTGGTCGACGACGGCGTGGCCACCGGGTCGACCGCCCGCGCGGCCTGCCGGATCGCCCGGGTCCGGGGCGCCGAGCGGATCGTGCTGGCGGTCCCCGTCGCTCCGAGCGACTGGACCGAACGGCTGGGCGGGGAGGCCGACGAACTGGTGTCCGTGGCGACGCCACGGGACTTCTACGCGATCGGCCAGTTCTACGCCGACTTCGCCCAGACCGACGACGAGGAGGTCGCCGACTGCCTGAGGCGGGCGGCCGGCCTCCCCGCGCCGACCGCCGGCGAAGAGGGGCCCCCGGGGACGGAGGTCGAGATCACCGCCGGTGCCGTGCGGCTCAAGGGGCGGCTGACCGTGCCCGAGGGAGCGCCCGGGATCGTCGTGTTCGCGCACGGCAGCGGCAGCAGCCGGCACAGCCCGCGCAACCAGTTCGTGGCCGCGGGCCTGAACCGGGCCGGACTCGGCACCCTGCTGTTCGACCTGCTCACCGAGGAGGAGGAGCAGGACCGGGCCAATGTGTTCGACACCGGCCTGCTGGCCGGACGGCTGACCGACGCCACCGGCTGGCTGCGCACCCGGCCCGGGTACGAGGCCCCGGCCGTCGGCTACTTCGGCGCCAGCACCGGCGCCGCCGCCGCCCTGTGGGCCGCCGCGGAGCCGGAGGCACGGATCGCCGCGGTGGTCTCCCGCGGCGGCCGCCCCGACCTCGCCGGGCCCCGCCTTGCGGCGGTGACCGCCCCCACGCTGCTCATCGTCGGCGGCGCCGACCCCATCGTGCTCGACCTCAACCGACAGGCACAGGTCCGGCTGCGCTGCGAGAACCACCTCTCCATCGTCCCCGGCGCCACCCACCTGTTCGAGGAGCCCGGCACCCTGGAGGTGGTGACCGACCTGGCCCGCGACTGGTTCACCGACCACATGGCTCCGGCCCACGTGTAGCGGCCTCGCCCGCCCGCCAAGGGGTCGCCCCGGGCGGCCCCTCGACCCCCGCCCGCGACCGCCTTAGCGTGGGAGGGTGGACGAGGGCGAGGGCGTGGTCACGCTGTTCCTCGGCGGTGATGTCATGCTCGGCCGGGGCGTCGACCAGATCCTCCCGCACCCCGGTGATCCGGCGCTGCGGGAGGCGTACGTCCACGACGCCCGGGACTACGTCGCCCTGGCCGAGGCGGTGAACGGGCCGATTCCCCGGCCGTCCGGCTTCCGCCGCCCCTGGGGCGAGGCCCTGCCGGTCCTGGACGAGGCCGCACCCGACGTCCGGGTGGTCAATCTGGAGACCTCCGTCACCCGCCACGACGACTTCGCGCCGGGCAAGGGCGTCCACTACCGCATGACTCCGGCCAATCTGCCCTGTCTGGCGGCGGCCCGCCCGGACGTCTGCGCCCTGGCCAACAACCATGTACTGGACTTCGGCCGCCGAGGCCTCGCCGAGACCCTCGACGCCCTGGCGGGCGCGGGACTGCGCACGGCGGGGGCGGGCCGTGACGCGGAAGCGGCCCGCCGGCCGGCGGCCGTGCCGCTGCGCGGCGGCGGACGGGTGCTGGTCTTCTCCTTCGGCATGCCCTCCAGCGGGATCCCCGAGCACTGGGCCGCCGCCGGGGAGCGGTCCGGCGTCGACCTCCTGCCCGGTCCCTCGATGACCTCCGCCGCGGCGTTCGCCGACCGGCTGCGCCGGCACAAACGCCCGGGAGACCTCGCCGTCGCGTCCGTCCACTGGGGAACCAACTGGGGTTACGAGGTCTCCCGCGCCCAGGTGCGGTTCGCGCACGCGCTCGTCGACGCGGGCGTGGACATCGTGCACGGGCACTCCTCGCACCACCCGCGCCCCCTGGAGGCGTACCGCGACCGGCTCGTCCTGTACGGCTGCGGTGACCTCGTGGACGACTACGAGGGCATCGGCGGCTACCAGCGCTACCGGGACGACCTGAGGCTGCTGTACCTGGTCTCGGTCGAGCCGGACACCGGCAGGCTGGCCGGTGTGCGGATGGTGCCCCTGCAGTCGCGCCGGATGCGGCTGGAGCACGCCACGGCCGAGGACGCCGCATGGCTGCGGGCAGCCCTCGACGGATGCAGCCGTGCTCTGGGCACCCGCGTCGCCCTCGACTCCGACGGCACGCTCACCTTCCGCTCCCCGCCCGCCGGGACGTGAGCCCGTGCGGCGAACGCGGCACGTCTCCTCCTGACCTGCCCTTGGCGAGGAACCGGCGCAGCCGGCGCAGCGGCCACGTGTTGATGACGTCGTCCGGGGTGAGCCAGCCGCGCTGCGCGGTGCCGATGCCGAAGCGCAGCTGGGCCAGGTGCGGGACGGAGTGGGCGTCGGTGTTCACGGCGAACTTCGCGCCGTGTTCCCGGGCGCGCAGGATGTCCTCGTCGCCCAGGTCGAGCCGGTCGGGCTGGGCGTTGACCTCCAGCGCGGTGCCGGTGCGGGCGCAGACCGCGAACACCTCGTCCCAGTCGGCGTCGACCCCCGGCCGTCTGCCGATCAGGCGGGTGGTCGGATGGCCGATCACATTGACGTACGGGTTCTCGCACGCCCGGACGAGCCGCCTCGTCATCGCCTTCCGGTCCAGGTCGAAGTGGGAGTGCAGGGAGGCCACGCAGAGGTCGAAGCCCGCGAGGAAGTCGTCGGGCCAGTCCACCTCCCCCTCGGGGCCGATGTTCAGCTCGGTGCCGTGCAGCAGCCGCATTCCGTGATGGACGCCGTCCAGCGCCCGCAGCCGCTCCCGCTGGGCGAGCATCTTCTCGTCCGTCATGCGCTGCATGTACAGGCGGGGCGCGTGGTCGGTGACCGCGTAGTACGCGTAGCCGCGCTCGGCGGCGGCCTCCACCATCGTCTCCAGTGACGCGAGGCCATCGGTGAGGTCGGTGTGGGTGTGCAGATCACCGCGTACGCTCCGCTCGGTCACCACCTCGGGCAGCTCGCCGCGCACCGCCGCCTCGATCTCCCCGCGGTCCTCACGCAGCGTCGGGGGGATCCACGGCAGGCCGAGCCGGGCGTAGACCTCCTCCTCCGTACGGGAGGCGACCGACTGGCCGCTGTCCACGTCGAAGAGACCGTATTCGGACAGTTTCAGCCCCTGCCGGACGGCGATGGTGCGGGTACGGATGTTGTGCGCCTTCGACCCGGTGAAGTACTGCAGCCCGGCCCCCCACGACTCCGGCGGCAGGACCCTCAGGTCGACCTGGACACCCTTGGTGGTGCGGATCGACGTCTTCTTCGCGCCCTGGGCGATCACCTCGGCGGTGGACGGCAGCGCGCACAGGGCGTCCATGAAGGGGGCGGACCGCTTCGCCGCGACCAGGACGTCGATGTCCCCGATGGTCTCCCTCATCCGGCGCAGGGACCCGGCGTAGGCGCAGCGCTTGCAGCCGGTCACGCCGGACAGCTCGGCGACGATCTCCTCGGCCGTGTCGACGGCCAGGTGCAGCGGGATGCGGCCGCCCGCCTGCTGGAGCAGGGCGATGCCGTGCAGGATGTTCTCCTGCGTCTTCGCGCCGAAGCCCTTCAGATCGCGCAGCGCGTCCGCGTCGATCGCGGCGGCCAGCTCGCTCACCGACGCGATGTGCAGGTCCTCGTAGAGCCGCATCGCCTTCTTCGGGCCCAGGGTGGGGATGGTGATGAGTTCCCGCACCCCGGCGGGGATCCTCGCCCGGCGTTCCTCGACCGCGGAGACGGTGCCGGTACGCAGATACTCGAGCACCTTCTCGGCGATCGACCTGCCCACGTTCGGTATGCCGCGCAGCCCGTCGGCGTCCAGCCGGGAGATGTCGTCGGGGTATCCGCCGATGGCACGCGCGGCCTTCTCGTAGGCGCGCGCCTTGAACGCGTCGCCCGCGGTGATCGCGATGAGGTCCGCGTACTCCTGGAGGAGCGCCTCGACCTCGTCGTTCGGCCGGGCCACATCTCAGAGTCTAGGAACGGTCGTGCCGCGCGGGCCAGCCAGGGTGCGACGGCCCCGCAAACACGAACGGCGCCGACCTGATCCAGGCCGACACCGTCCTTCATGTGTCCGAGGGGGGACTTGAACCCCCACGCCCGATAAAGGGCACTAGCACCTCAAGCTAGCGCGTCTGCCATTCCGCCACCCGGACAAGGTGTCTGTCGCGCAGAGCTTCCCCCGCGGCGACGAAGGAAACATTACCAGGCTTTCGGGGGCGTTCGATCACACCCCGTCCCGGCGTGAACGGTGCGTGACGGACCGGACAGGGCCTTGGGGCGCGGCGGGGGTCGGAGAGAGGATGAGGGGACCACCAGCAGTGCAGTGACAGCGGGAGGAAACAGCGTGACCGAGACGGGCACGGTCAGGAGCGTCACCGGCGAGGACGAGGTTGTGGACCTCTGCCGTGAGCTGATCCGGATCGACACCAGCAACTACGGCGACCACTCCGGCCCCGGCGAGCGCAGGGCCGCCGAATACGTCGCCGGGAAACTGGCCGAGGTGGGGCTCGAACCGCAGATCTTCGAGTCGCACCAGGGCCGCGCCTCCACGGTGGCCCGTATCGAGGGCGAGGACCCCTCGCGGCCCGCGCTGCTGATCCACGGCCACACCGACGTCGTACCGGCCAACGCGCAGGACTGGACGCACGATCCGTTCTCCGGCGAGATCGCCGACGGGTGTGTGTGGGGGCGCGGCGCGGTCGACATGAAGGACATGGACGCCATGACGCTGGCGGTCGTCCGGGACCGGCTGCGCAGCGGGCGCCGGCCACCGCGCGACATCGTCCTCGCCTTCCTCGCGGACGAGGAGGCCGGCGGCACGTACGGCGCCCGGTACCTCGTCGACCACCACCCCGGTCTCTTCGAGGGGGTGACCGAGGCGATCAGCGAGGTGGGCGGGTTCTCGTTCACCGTGAACGAGCAGCGGCGGCTGTATCTGATCCAGACGGCCGAGAAGGGCATGCACTGGATGAAGCTGACCGTGGCCGGCACGGCCGGGCACGGATCGATGATCCACCGGGACAACGCGATCACCGAGCTCTCCGAGGCGGTCGCGCGGCTCGGGCGGCACAGGTTCCCGGTGCGGGTCACCAAGACCACCCGGGCCTTCCTCGACGAGCTCGGCGACGCGCTCGGCACCGAACTCGACCCGGAGGACATGGAGTCGACCCTCGCCAAGCTCGGGGGCATCGCCAAGCTCATCGGCGCGACCCTGAGCAACACGGCCAATCCGACGCAGCTGAACGCCGGTTACAAGGTGAACGTCATCCCCGGCGAGGCCACGGCCCATGTCGACGGGCGCTTCCTGCCGGGCCACGAGGAGGAGTTCCTCGCCGACCTCGACCGGATCCTCGGTCCCCATGTGCGACGGGAGGACGTGCACTCCGACAAGGCCGTCGAGACGACCTTCGACGGGGCGCTCGTGGAGGCGATGCAGTCCGCGCTCCAGGCCGAGGACCCGGGGGCGAAGGCGATCCCGTACATGCTCTCCGGCGGGACGGACGCCAAGTCCTTCGACGAACTGGGCATCCGTGGCTTCGGCTTCGCGCCCCTGAAGCTGCCGCCGGAGCTGGACTTCGCGGGCATGTTCCACGGCGTCGACGAGCGGGTTCCGGTGGACGCCCTGAAGTTCGGCGTGCGAGTGCTGGACCGGTTCATCGACGCGTCCTGACCACGCCCGACTCCCTTGATTCCGTCCCGGTTTGCGTGCTGAAACGAGACTGCGGTAATCGCCAGCACGTTCGGGGGCAGACCGGGACGAGTGAATGCGACCATAAGCTCGTAGCTCCATTACTCCCTCCTCGTTACATGGGGTGCGGTCCGAGGCTTGGATCGCTTTTGCCAACAAGGAGGAAGAATGATCAAGAAGGTCGTCGCTGCTGCGGCCGCCACCGGTGGTCTGGTTCTCGCGAGCGCGGGTCTGGCTGCCGCCGACGCGGGTGCCCAGGGTGCCGCCGTGCACTCCCCGGGCATTGTGTCCGGCAATGTCATCCAGGTTCCGGTGCACGTCCCGGTGAACGTCTGCGGCAACACGATCTCGGTGATCGGGCTGCTGAACCCCGCCTTCGGCAACACCTGCGTCGGCAAGTGACGTTGTGCCTCACCCCGTGAGGGGCCTCACCCCGTGAGGGGCTGAGCCCGTCGGCCCCGGAGTGCGTGCCGTGCACTCCGGGGCCGACCGGTTCCTCCGCGTCCCCGCTCGTTGGGGCGGGCGTGCTTCAGAAGGTTCACGACAAGGTCGAAGGCAGGGAAATCAGCAATGCGACAGGTCACCCGCAAGGGCCTGATGACCGTGGCGGCGGCGACCGGCGTCCTCGCCGTCACCGGCGGCTACGCGCACGCCGACTCGGGTGCGCAGGGATCGGCCGCGGGCTCGCCCGGCGTGCTGTCCGGCAACACCGTGCAGGTGCCCGTGCACATCCCGGTGAACGTCTGCGGAAACACCGTGAACGTGATCGGGCTGCTCAACCCGGCGGCGGGCAACGCCTGCGCCCACACCGGCGGCGCGCACTCCGGCGGCGGCTCCCACGCGGGCGGTCACACCGGTGGCTCTCCCGGCGTCGGCTCCGGCAACACCGTCCAGGTGCCGGTGGACGTGCCCGTCAACGTCTGCGGCAACAGCGTGAACGTCGTCGGCATCGCCAACGGCGCGCTGGGCAACCACTGCGCCGACACCGGCGGCGGCCACCAGCCTCCTGGCGGTGGCACGACGCCTCCTGGCGGTGGTACGACGCCTCCCGGTGGCGGCACGACGCCTCCCGGTGGTGGCGGCACGCCGGGCCACCCCGGTCACCCGGGCCATCCCAGTCACCCCGCTCACCCGGGCACGCCCCAGCAGCCGGGCGGCGGTGGCTCCCAGCAGGTCCGCCACCCCGGTGGTTCGGTGTCCGTCACTCGGCCCGCGGGGAACGCACAGCTCGCCCACACCGGCAGTGACCTGCCCCTCGGCGCCCTGGCACCGGCGAGCGCGGGTGCCCTGCTCGGCGGCGCACTGCTCTACCGCAGGGCGCGCGCGAGGGCGTAAGACACCGGACACAGACGTGGGCGCAGGCCGGATGCGGGCGAGGTGCCGGCCTGACACAGGGGGGAGAGCGCGGACCGTCGTCACGCGTGCGCAAGGAGCGACCGGCTTTGCCTGCGGGCCCTATGATCAGCGAAGCGGTACACAGCGCGCTGAACCGCCGCATTCTCCCCCTCGCGGGCGTCTCTCAACGGATCAGGCCCTGCCGCCGCGGGGCCTGATCCGTTGTCCAGCCGTCGTCACCTCACCACGTGGCGCGCACCTGACGGATGATCCGGCGGCGCAACCGCACCTTGCGGCTGCCGTCCCGCAGCAGGCTCAGGCGATCCAGCTCCCAGTGTCCGTACTCGGCATGGTCCGTCAGCAGGCGTGTGGCGTCCTTGCGGGACACCCCGCGCGGTACGTACACCTCGACAAATTCGTATTCCGGCATCGCATCTATTGTGCGGGCTGGGGCCCGGTACGGATAGCGTCTGCACTATGTCTGATGCTGCGCAGCCCACCGCTGCCGAGGTACGCGCCGCCGCCGAGGCGGTCAAGACCGCGCTCGACCGCCACCTGGCCGCGGTCGAGCGCAGGACGGGTGAGGACGACCCGGCCGTCTACGAGGCGTTCAACGAGCTGGCCGCGGCGGCCGAGGAGTACGACGAACTCCTCTACGACCGCTACGACGAGGTCACACCTTTCGAGATCCCTGCTGCGGAAGACGCACTTCCGCCGTACTCGGGCCCTGAGGAACCGAACGCGCTGAGCGTGCTGATCCGCCGGGATTACGCGGTGGTGGAGCCGCAGCGGCTGTTGACGCAGGCGCGGCGCGTGGAGGACGCGGACGAGGACGGCCCGCTGGAGTCGTCGGCCGGCACCGTCCACGGCGCGCTCGGCGTGCTCTTCGGGGAGTTCGAACCGGACGAGATCGCCTCCCGGCACAAGGAGTTCGGCCTGGAGGAGGGCGACTCCACCCTGTGGGTGACGGCCGCCGACGAGCCGCCGGAGCCCGGCGAATGGCTGGAGGCGCCGTTCGAGCAGCTCGACCCGCAGCGGGTCGTCTGCCGGTTCGACGTCAGCGCGGTCTTCGACGACGAGTCGGACGAGGACGAGGTGGAGGAGGATCTCGGACTCGATCCGGAACTGCACGGCGAACTGGACGACGACGAGGACCTGGAGCCACTGGACGCCGAACGCTAGGCCGACGCGCGCGCCTGGCCTGGCTGGACGAGTCCGGGCGCGCTGGGTCGTGGACGGGTCCGGCCGGACTGGACCGGTCGCGGCGTGCGTCCGGCCGGGGCGGGGCCGGGAGCACGCCTGGCCGCGCGGAGTCGGGCGTGCTCGGCCGGGCTGGACCGGTCCCGGTGTGCGCCCGGTTGCGGACGGGTCCGGGCGCGCGTGCCGGGCCGGGTTCGGCGGATCCCGGTGCGCGTCCGGTCGTGGACGGGTCCAGCCGCGCGCTTCGGATACGGGAGGAAGCGGCGGTGCCGTGCCGCCCGAGGTCCTACGGCGCCGCCACCCGGCCCTCAGCCTTCGGTCGTCGGTACCTGAGGCCGGAGCAGTGCCGGCAGGCGGGTGGTCCGCGGCTTGGCCGGGATCTCGGCCACGGCCCGCGGCAGTGCCTGTTCCACTCCGTGCACCACGGACAGATGGCGGACCGCCCGGCCGAAGGCCGTGTAGACCCAGGGCCGGCTCAGGGACCCCGCGGCGTCTTCGGGCAGCACCACGACCACCGCGGGCCAGCGCTGTCCCACCGCCTGGTGCGCGGTCAGCGCCCAACCGTGCCGCACGGACTGCTCCACCCGCTCCCGGGGCACGACCACGGCGGCGCCCGCGCACTCCAGGTGCAGCCCCTCCGCATCCGCCGTCACCACACGGCCCGGAAGGGCACGGCCCGGGACGGGGGAGTAGACGATCCTGTCCCCGGGATCGAAGCCGCCGAAGCGGCCGGGGCCGGGGTTCAGCCGCTCCTTGAGCGCCGCGTTCAGCGCACGCGTACCCGCCGCGCCACCGTGCCCCGGCGTGATCACCTGCGTCTCGTCGGACGGGACGCCGATCGCACGCGGCACCGAGTCCGCGACCAGTTGCACGGTCCGGTGCACGGCCTCCCCGGCGTCCCGGACCGGCACGATCACCACCTCCTTGCCGGGCGCGTCGACCTGCGGAAGCTCGCCGACGCCGATCGAGGACACCAACGCGCCGAGTGGTCCGGGATCAGGGGTCCGCGAGGCGATCTGCGGGCAGACCCGGGCGGCGAGCAGATCGGCGAACACGCGTCCGGGACCGGCCGACCACAGCACCCCCGGGTCCCCGCTCAGCACCAGGCGCGCCCCGTCGGGCAGTGACTCGATGAGCAGCGCCGCCGTCTCGACGTCCAGCTGGGGGGCGTCCAGCACGATGAGCAGGTCGAGGTCCAGCGTGCCGTCCGCGTCGCGTCCGGGGCCCTCGGCACCGGACAGCAGGCCCGCCACCGTGGCGAGCGCCGCGTCCTCCTGCGCCCCGGGAGCGTCCGCCGCCGGGCCGAGCCGTGCGAGCAGCGCGGCGAACAGCTCCCGCCCGGCCGAGCCGTGCGTGGCGGCCCAGGAACGCGCACCGAGCCGACGCGTCTCGCGCAGCAGCGCGGCCGGCTCGGCCCGGGATGCCTCCCCGCCGGTGTGGAGCACCAGCCCGCGACCCGCGACCGCACGGATCAGCTCCGCCGCCGAGCCGTGCGCCGCGCGGGCCGCCCGCTCCCAGTCCTGAGCCGGACCGACCTCCTTCGGCGCCGAGTCGACCAGCCGGGCCAGGCCGTCGGCGAGGCTCTCCTCCGCGAGCGCGTACCGCTCCAGGCCGATCAGGACGCGGACCGGGCGGTCCTCGCCGTCCTCGCCGTCGCCCCGGCCCTGCCTCTCCAGGACGTCCTGGAAGACGAGGGCCTCACCCTCGGCGATCGTGCTCCGCACGGCTGCCTCCGGGTCCGGCACCGAGCGCTGCGTGAGCGCGGCCTGAAGGGCGGGGACCTCCAGTGCCGTGTGCCCGGCCAGGGCCGCCTGCTCCAGCAGCCAGACCGTCACCGCGCGCGCCCGGCGCTCGTCGTCCGGCCGGCACTCGGCGCCGAGCAGAGCCCGGGCGAACCCGTCCGCCTGCTCGGGCCGCACCCCGGGGACCCGCAGCAGCAGCCAGGGGTCCGCACGCAGCCGTGCCTCCACACCGTCGCCGAGGGCCGCGGCGGCCTGGGGCGCCAGGGCTTCGGGAGCGCCGCCCTCGGCGAGCACGGCGCCCACGGCCGCGACGGACTCCGCGGCGGGGCCCGCCGCGGCCACCGGGGGAGCAGCGGGCCGGGCACGCCGCACGGGTTCGAAGACGGGCCGGCGCGGGGCGGGCGCGGGCTCGCCGAAGGCGCTCGGCACCGGTTTCGCGCCGCTCTCCACGGCCCGCACGGCGGCGAGCAGATCGGCGGCCTTTCCGCTCAGCTTGCCGCCCGCCTCGACCGGCTCCTTCTTCTCCGACTTCCGCCGCTCGATCCGCTCCCGCTCCACCCGCTGAGCGGCCAACTCGGCCTGAGCCTCCGACACCTGAGCCGACGCGCCCTCGCCGTCACCCGAGTCGGTTGTCCCGCCGTCGCCGTCGCCGTCGCCGGTCGCGGAGGCCGGGTCGCTCCCGACATCCTGGCCGGTGGCCGATGCCTCGTCCCCCGAGCCGCCGTCGGTCGGGGACGCCTCGTCTTCCGAGCCGCTGTCGGTCGCGCCCTCTGTGTTTCCCGAGCCGCCGTCGGTCACGGACTCCGCGTCCCCCGGGCCGCCCGCGTCCGCGGCCTCCTCTTCGCGCGCCCCCCCTGCGGACACCGGGTCCGGCCCCTCGGCCGCCGCCGCGTCGCCCGGGGGCCGTCCCGTCCCGGTCGGACCCGTCCCGGTCCCGGCCTCGTCGGCCGGTTCCCCCGGGTGGGAGGCCGTCTCCGTGGTTTCCGGGTCCGTGCTCACAGCGTGCTCCAGTCGTGATCGGGATAGCGGTGCAACGGGGCCGACACATCGTCCAGCGCCCGGCAGATCTCGTCTGGAAGACTAAGCGCCTCCACTGACAACGACGCCGTGAGCTGCTGTGCGGTGCGCGCACCGACGATCGGCGCGACCACCCCCGGCCGGTCGCGGACCCAGGCCAGCGCCACCTGGAGCGGCGTCGTGGCGAGCCCGTCGGCGGCCGTCTGCACCGCGTCCACGATGCCGCGCGCCGTGTCGTCGAGGTAGGGCGCGACGAACGGGGCCAGCTGCTCCGACGCCCCGCGCGAGTCGGGCGGCGTCGCATTGCGGTACTTGCCGGTGAGCACCCCCCGGCCCAGGGGAGACGACGGCAGCAGCCCGACCCCCAGGTCCAGCGCGGCGGGCAGCACCTCGCGCTCCACGCCCCGCTGGAGCAGCGAGTACTCCATCTGGGTGCTCGCGAGCCGGGTCCGGACAGCCGGCTCCGCGAGCTGCCACGTCGCCGCTTTCGCCAGCTGCCAGCCGCAGAAGTTGGACACGCCCGCGTACCGCGCCCGGCCGCTGCTGACCGCCATGTCGAGTGCCTGAAGGGTCTCCTCCAGCGGGGTGCACGGGTCGAAGGCGTGGAGGTGCCACAGGTCGACATGGTCCGTGCCGAGGCGGGCGAGGGAGTCGTCCAGGGCGGCGAGCAGATGGCCGCGCGAGCCGTCGAAACGACGGTCCGGGTCGGGGACGCTCCCCGCCTTCGTCGAGATGACCAGGTCCCGGCGCGGCACAAGGCCTTCCATCAGCCGTCCGAGCAGATACTCGGCCTCCCCGTCCCCGTACACGTCCGCCGTGTCGACGAGGGTTCCGCCCGCCTCCCAGAACACCTTCAACTGCTCCGCGGCGTCGCGCTCGTCCGTGTCACGTCCCCACGTCAGGGTGCCGAGTCCGATGCGGGACACACGAAGGCCGGTACGTCCGAGATGCCTCTGCTCCATGAACGCGACACTACTGTCCGGAACCGGCCGCGTGGGTTGCCTGTGGACAACCGGTTTCCCCGGTGTCCACAGCGATTTTCCCTCTCCCGCCCCGGGCACGGCCGGCGCCGTCCGGCCGACTGCGAGCCCCTCCCCCCACCCTGGCCGTTCGGGCAGCCGCGCCACACCCGGGCAGCTCTCCCCTCCCGGCCCGCCCCGCGCTAAGGTCTGCGCACAAGGGACGTTACTGATGGGTAAGGGGAATCGGCCATGCAGCTCGGGATCAACCTCGGCTACTGGGGCGCCGGAATGGACGCGGACAACCTCGCCGTGGCCCAGGAGGCCGACCGGCTCGGCTATGCGGTGTGCTGGGCCGCCGAGGCGTACGGCTCCGACGCGGCCACCGTGCTCAGCTGGGTCGCCGCCCAGACCGAGCGCATCGACGTCGGCTCCGCGATCTTCCAGATCCCGGCCCGTCAGCCCGCGATGACCGCGATGACGGCCGCCACCCTCGACTCGCTCTCCGGCGGCCGCTTCCGCCTCGGCCTCGGCGTGTCCGGCCCGCAGGTCTCCGAGGGCTGGTACGGCGTCAAGTTCGACAAGCCGCTGTCCCGCACCCGGGAGTACGTGGAGATCGTACGCAAGGCGATGACGCGGGAGCGGCTGTCGTACGAGGGCGAGCACTGGACCCTCCCGCTGCCCGGCGGCCCCGGCAAGCCGATCAAGCTGACCGTGCACCCCCAGCGCGAGCACATCCCGCTCTACATCGCCGCGATCGGCCCCAAGAACCTGGAGCAGACCGGTGAGATCGCCGACGGGGCCCTGCTGATCTTCCCCTCGGCCGACCACCTCGAGGAGACCGCGATCCGGTATCTGCGCGCCGGGCGCGAGAAGGCCGGCAAGACCCTCGACGGCTTCGACGTGTGCCCCACGCTCCCGATCGCGCTCGGCGACGACAAGGACGTGGCCGCGCTCGCCGACACCTTCCGCCCCTACACCGCCCTGTACGTGGGCGGCATGGGCAGCCGTAAGCAGAACTTCTACAACCAGCTCGCCCGGCGCATGGGCTTCGAGGAGGCGGCCGCCGAGATCCAGGACAAGTACCTGTCCGGCGACAAGCAGGGCGCCGCGGCCGCCGTCCCGCACGAGCTGATCGACCGCACCACCCTGCTGGGTTCCGTGGACCGCATCGCCGACCGGATGAAGGCCTACGCCGCGGCCGGTGTCACCACCCTCACGCTGGCCCCCGCGGGCTTCACGCTGGAGGAGCGTCTCGCCTCGCTCCGGGCGGGCTCCGACGCCCTGGAGCGGGCCGGACTCGCGTAACCGGAGGTCTCCACGGCCGTGGTGGGGGCTCGGGGGTCTTCCCCGCCACGGCCGTCACCGGGAACAACGCTTCGGCGGGCCCCCGGTTACGCGGGGCCGGTGCCCGCGCGTCCATCGTTCGGCGGAGTTCTCCGGCACCCGTGTTGCCGCCGGACCGGCGTCCCACTTGACTCGTTCTTCGCGGACCCCTGCAGAGAGGCGTCAGTGATGCTTTCGGTCAAGAGCCTGTTTCAGGAGATCTTCGACAACGACGAGTCGTTCCGGCTCTTCTGCTCCATCGCCGCCAGCGGTGAGTCGCAGGGCGGCTGGGAGAACGGGCGCATCGCGGCCCTCGTGCCGGCCGGCGAGCGCCGGCTCGCGCCCAAGATCAGCAGGCATGGCGCCGACGAGGACAAACACGGGCGTATCTTCCGCGCGCTGATGAAGAAGCGCGGACTTAAACCCGTCCGCGTACCCCCCGAGACCGACTACACGATGCTCCTGGAGCGGCACGGCATCGGGCTCGCCCACGAGAGGCTGAGGGGCGACCGGCCGCTGACCGTGCAGGACATCGTCGTCTATCTCGCCCACAGCAGGGTCACCGAGCAGCGCGCCTCCGAGCAGATGGAGCTGCTGCGCAAGCACTTCGGCGACCACCCCGAGGTGGGCCGCGCGATCAGGATGATCTCGAACGACGAGGACAGCCACCTCGCCTACTGCCACGAGGAACTGCTGCGTCTCGCGCACGCCGGACACGGCCGCGCCATCCAGCGGACGCTGCGCGCGTGCGCCCTGACCGAGATCCGCGTCCACCGGGACGTCAGCCTCGCCGTGACGGCCCGCATGGGGCGGATCCTGCGCTGGCCGAGGGCCCGGTCGGCGCTGCTCGCGGCCGGCATCCACGGGGTGTACTGCTACGAGCGCGCCGGCGGCTGGCGCCGCATGGTGTCGCTGAGGATGCCGGAACGCCGCGACGCCCTGGGCGGACCCGCGACCACGGCACCCGAGTACGTGTGAGCCGTCCGCCGCCGCGCGGTGCGCCGCGAGCCGGGCCGGCCCTAGAGCCAGCCCCGCCGCTTGAACATCCGGTACAGCAGCACCTCCAGTGCCGCCATCGCCAGGATCACCGCCGGGTACGACGCCACCCAGTGCAGCTCCGGCATGTGCCGGAAGTTCATGCCGTAGATGCCCGCGATCATCGTCGGGACCGCGGCCATCGCCGCCCACGCGGAGATCTTCCGCATGTCGTCGTTCTGCCGGACACTCATCTGCGCCAGATGCGCGGACAGCACATCGGACACCAGCCGGTCCAGGGCCTCCACGGACTCGTTCACCCGGGCCAGATGGTCGCTCACGTCCCGGAAGAAGAGACGCGACTTCTCCTGCACGAACGGCACCGCCGCTCCGAACACCCCCTGCCCCGCCAGCCGGGCCACCGGGGGCGCCAGCGGGACCGTCGCCCGCCGGAACTCCAGGACCTGCCGTTTGAAGGTGTAGACCCGCGACGCGGTGTGCCGGGAGCCCCCGCCCGACGGTGAGAAGACCTCCGCCTCCAGCTCCTCCAGGTCGGTCCCCAGTTCGGTCGCCACCTCCAGGTAGTGGTCGACGATGGAGTCCGCGATGAAGTACAGCACCCCCGTCGGTCCGTGCCGCAGCATCTCCGGCTGCTCCTCCAGGTGCTTCCGGATGGATCCGAGCGGCATGTCCGCACCGTGGCGCACGGTGACCACGAAGGAGTCGCCGAGGAAGACCATCAGCTCCCCGGTGCTGACCGTGTCGCTGCGCGGCTCGTACGACACCGGTTTGAACACCATGAACAGCGAGTCCTCGTACACGTCCAGTTTGGGCCGCTGGTGCGCCTTCAGGGCGTCCTCCACGGCCAGCGGATGCAGCCGGAACTCCTCCGTCACCAGGTCGAACTCGTTCTCCGTCGGCTCATACAGACCGATCCACAAGAAGGCGTCCCCCGAGGCGCGTGCCTCCTGAAGCGCGTCGGAAAGGTCACCGGGCCCCTCGGTCCGGCGCCCGTCGCGGTAGATGGCGCAGTCGACGATCACGGAGCGCATTCTCCCGTCCGCCGGTCCCAGCCGCACACGGGGGGCCCGTTCGCCGGGGCGCCGCGCCCCCGCGCCGGGCGGCAGCCGTTCCCTCGGCTCCGGCGCGGGGGCGTCCCCGTACGCTGGACGGCATGCCCACGTTGATCCTCGTCCGGCACGGACGCTCCACCGCCAACACCGCGGGACTCCTCGCCGGCTGGACACCCGGCGTCGCCCTCGACGAGCGCGGCACCGCGCAGGCCGCGGCCCTGCCGGGCCGGCTCGCCGAGGTGCCGATCGCCGAGGTCGTCACGAGCCCCCTGCAACGCTGCCAGGAGACCCTCCAGCCGCTGCTCGACGCCCGCCCCGGGCTGAGCGCGCACACCGACGAGCGCATCGGCGAGTGCCACTACGGCGACTGGTCCGGCCGCAAGCTCGCCGAGCTGAAGGACGAGCCGCTGATGGAGGTGGTGCAGGTCCACCCGTCGGCGGCCGCCTTCCCCGGCGGCGAGTCGATGCGGGCCATGCAGACCAGGGCCGCGGAGGCGGTACGGGAGTGGAACGCGCGCGTGGAGCGCGACCACGGCACCGACGCCGTCTACCTCATGTGCTCGCACGGTGACGTCATCAAATCGCTCGTCGCGGACGCACTCGGGCTTCATCTCGATCTCTTCCAGCGGATCTCCGTGGAGCCGTGTTCCATCACCGCGATCCGTTACACGCGACTGCGGCCATTTCTCGTTCGCCTCGGGGACACCGGGGATTTCGCCTCCCTCGTACCGCGTGCGGAACCCTCCGGTCCGGACGCCACGGTCGGGGGCGGTGCGGGCGCACCGTGATCGTCGGCCGCAGTAGGGTGAAGCGGTCACACCAGCGCAGTAGTTGTCAGCAACCGGAACGGGCCGACGCGGTCAGCCGGTCCCGGTCCCGATCCAATGGAGACAGGACGTGTCCCGTCAGGTGTTCTTCTACGACCCCCCGGACCGTTTCGTGGCCGGCACGGTCGGGCTGCCCGGGCGCCGTACCTTCTTCCTGCAGGCCACTGCCGGACCCCGGGTGACCAGCGTGGCCCTGGAGAAGACCCAGGTCGCGGCACTCGCCGAACGCATGGACGAGCTGCTCGACGAGGTCGTGCGGCGCAGCGGCGGCAGTGCCGCCGTCCCCGCCATGGCCCCCGCAGAGATCTCCGACACGGCTCCGCTGGACACCCCGATCGAGGAGGAGTTCCGCGTCGGCACCATGGCCCTCGCCTGGGACGGCGAGGGCCAGCGCATGATCGTCGAGGCCCAGGCCCTCGTCGAACTGGACGCCGATTCCGAGGAGGACCTCGCCGAGGCCGAGGAGCGGCTGCTCCAGGATGAGGAGAACGGTCCGCCGATGCTCCGGGTCCGGCTCACCGGCGCGCAGGCCAGAGCCTTCGCCAAGCGTGCCCTCGACGTCGTCAACGCCGGGCGGCCGCCGTGCCCGCTGTGCAGTCTCCCGCTCGACCCGGAAGGACATGTATGTCCGCGCCAGAACGGATACCGCCGCGGAGCGTGACCACGGCCGACCTGCTCGCCACGGGCGAGCTGACCGTGCGCGGACGCATCCGCGACGCGTCCAACGCGGCGCTGTACTGCACGGTCTCCCACGACGGCCGCGAGGCCGCCTGCATCTACAAACCCGTCGCCGGGGAGCGCCCCCTGTGGGACTTCCCCGACGGCACGCTGGCCCAGCGCGAGGTCGCCGCCTACGAGGTGTCCGCGGCGACCGGATGGGGGCTCGTGCCGCCCACCGTGCTGCGTGAGGGCCCCTACGGCGAGGGCATGTGCCAGTTGTGGATCGAGCCCGTGCCCGACGGCGAGCTGCTCGCGCTGGTGGACGCGGAGGAGCCGGAGCCCGGCTGGAAGGCGATCGGGCCGGCGGACGTCGGCGAGGGGAGGACGGCGCTGCTGGTGCACGCCGACGACGACCGGCTGCGGCGCCTGGCCGTCCTCGACGCGGTCATCAACAACGCCGACCGCAAGGGCGGCCATCTGCTGCCCGCGGCAGGCGGGCGCCTGTACGGCATCGACCACGGCGTGACCTTCAACACCGAGAACAAGCTGCGCACCCTGCTGTGGGGGTGGGCGGGGGAGCCGCTGACCGGGGAGGCGGTCGAGGCGCTCAAAGGGCTGAAGGAAGCCCTGGAGGAGGGCGCCGCCCTGGCCGTGACACTGGCCGCGCTGATCACCCCGGCGGAGGTCGAGGCCACCCGCGCCCGAGTGGAGTCGCTGCTGGTGTCGGGCAGGCATCCGGAGCCCACGGGGGAGTGGCCGGCGATTCCCTGGCCGCCGGTGTGAGGCGGCGGCCGCGGGGCCGCTGGTAGGCCGGTGGGAGGGTGAGTGGCGGCCGGGCGGGCCGACGTGCCCTGCACATCGCCGGGATGAGCGCAAGAGTGCCTTCCCGGTCATCCGGCCCGGTCCGGTTCGTGGACAGAACTCCCGGCCGGTTACGCTCATGACATGCATGCCTGGCCCGCTTCCGAGGTCCCCGCCCTGCCTGGTCAGGGCCGCGACCTGAGGATCCACGACACCGCGACCGGCGGCCCGATCACCCTCGACCCCGGTCCTGTCGCCCGTATCTACGTCTGCGGCATCACCCCGTACGACGCGACCCACATGGGTCACGCGGCGACCTACAACGCGTTCGACCTCGTCCAGCGTGTATGGCTGGACACCAAGCGGCAGGTGCACTACGTCCAGAACGTCACCGACGTCGACGACCCCCTCCTGGAGCGCGCCCAGCGCGACGGCGTCGACTGGGTGGCCCTCGCCGAGCGGGAGACCGCCCTGTTCCGGGAGGACATGACCGCGCTGCGGATGCTTCCCCCGCGGCACTACATAGGCGCGGTCGAGGCGATACCCGGGATCGTGCCGCTCGTCGAGCGGCTGCGCGAGCTGGGCGCCGCCTACGACCTCGAAGGGGACGTCTACTTCTCCGTCGAGTCCGACCCCGACTTCGGCAAGGTGTCCCGCCTGGACGCCGCCGCCATGCGCCTGCTGAGCGCGGAGCGCGGCGGCGACCCGGACCGTCCGGGGAAGAAGAACCCGCTCGACCCGATGCTCTGGATGGCAGCCCGCGACGGCGAGCCCAGCTGGGACGGCGGCTCGCTGGGCCCTGGCCGGCCCGGCTGGCACATCGAGTGCGTGGCCATCGCCCTGGATCACCTCGGCATGGGCTTCGACGTACAGGGCGGCGGCTCCGACCTCGCCTTCCCGCACCACGAGATGGGCGCCTCGCACGCCCAGGTGCTGACCGGCGAGTTCCCGATGGCCAAGGCGTACGTCCACGCCGGCATGGTGGCGCTGGACGGCGAGAAGATGTCCAAGTCCAGGGGCAACCTGGTCTTCGTCTCCCGGCTCCGGCGGGACGGCGTGGATCCGGCCGCCATCCGGCTCGCGCTGCACGCCCACCACTACCGGTCCGACTGGGAGTGGACCGACCAGGTGCTCCAGGACGCCGTGGCACGGCTCGGCCGCTGGCGCGCCGCCGTCTCCCGGCCCGACGGCCCGCCCGCCGACGCGCTCGTCGAGGAGATCCGCGAGGCCCTCGCGAACGACCTGGACGCCCCGGCCGCGCTCGCCGCGGTCGACCGCTGGGCGGCCCTCCAGCAGGAGACCGGCGGCACGGACACGGGCGCACCCGGTGTGGTCTCGCGCGCCGTGGACGCGCTGCTCGGCGTGGCCCTCTGACCACACGGCCGCCGGAAACGTGGAGCGGCGCCGGGCGGGTCATCACGACCCGTCCGGCGCCGCTCGGCGTCCGTCCACGGAAGACCATCGGTCCCGAACCGGCCCTACGCCCGCTCCGCCCCGTCACGGCCGCCCGGGCCGGAACGCCCGACGTGATCGTCGGACCGGCCGACGGCCCGTCACCATGGGACCGGCGCGCCGCCGCTCGGACCGGCAGACGGCCCGTCAGTCCTCCGAGGAGTCCTCAGTCCTCCGACGAGTCCTCAGTCCTCCGAGGAATTCTCAGTCCTCCGAGGAGTCCTCGTCCTCGCCGCCCGTCCGCGGTGGCTTCGGCGGACGCGGGCGGCCACCGGGGGTGTCCCGCCGGTAGGAGCCGCCGTCGCCGCCGTCCGAAGTGGCGTGCCCGCCCGGCGGGCTGACATCCCGTCGGCGCAGATACCGCTCGAACTCCCGAGCGATCGCCTCACCCGACGCCTCCGGCAACTCGGCGGTGTCCCGGGCCTCCTCCAGCGTCTGGACGTACTCGGCGACCTCGCTGTCCTCCGCCGCCAACTGGTCCACGCCGAGCTGCCAGGCGCGCGCGTCCTCCGGCAGCTCGCCCAGCGGGATACGCAGGTCGAGCAGGTCCTCCAGACGGTTGAGCAGGGCCAGCGTGGCCTTCGGGTTCGGCGGCTGCGAGACGTAGTGCGGGACCGCCGCCCACAGCGAGACGGCCGGGACGCCCGCGTGCGTGCAGGCCTCCTGCAGGACGCCCACGATGCCCGTGGGGCCCTCGTACTTGGTCTCCTCCAGGTCCATCCGGCGGGCCAGGTCCGAGTCGGACGTCGTCCCGCTGATGGGCACCGGACGGGTGTGCGGGGTGTCGCCGAGCAGCGCGCCCAGGATGACGACCAGCTCCACACCCAGCTCGTGGGCGAAGCCCAGCAGCTCGTTGCAGAACGAGCGCCAGCGCATCGACGGTTCGATGCCGCGGACCAGAACCAGGTCGCGCGGTTTCTCGCCGCCGACGCGGACCACCGAGAGACGGGTCGTGGGCCAGGTGATCTTGCGGATCCCGGCCTCCATGAACACGGTGGGGCGGTTCACCTGGAAGTCGTAGTAGTCCTCGGCGTCCAGCGCCGCGAACACCTCGCCCTTCCATTCCCTGTCCAGATGCGCGACCGCGGTGGAAGCGGCGTCGCCGGCATCGTTCCAGCCTTCGAACGCGGCCACCATGACCGGGTCGATCAGCTCGGGAACCCCCTCGAGCTCGATCACCCAGTGCCTCCTTCCGACGTGCCCTCGCGTACGTCCCAACCTTACGGCGTGCGGCCGGGAACGCCCGCAGCCCCCTTGCACAGGGGAGTGAACGGATCACTGCCCCGTACGGAGCCCTCGAACACCCATGATCGTCAACCCGGTCCGAGCCCCCGGGGGTGCTCCACCCCTCCGAGCGGTCAGAGCGTCGAGCGCAGAGCGACGCGCATCGGCGGTTTCACTCCTCCTGATCACGAACGAGACGAGCACAGGAGCCTACGGGGCACGAGACCGAAGACAGCATGGAGCGGATCCATCGCGCCGATCGCGCCCCCGGACGAACTGCCGCCCACCGCACGACCGTTGGCCTACGAGCACTACACCAGTTCCCAGCGACACGGCCCGTCGTCCGCGGCTCGGTCACGTTTGCCGCTGGTTCTGCCCCGGCCGGCCTCAGCCCACCGCCTTCTTGACCAGCGCGCTGATGCGCTGTTCGTCGGCTGCGGTCAGCTCCTTCAGGGCGTAGGCGGTCGGCCACATGGCGCCGTCGTCGAGTGCCGCCTGGTCACTGAAGCCGAGGGTGGCATACCTCGACTTGAACTTCTGCGCGCTCTGGAAGTGGCAGAGGACCTTGCCGTCTCTGGCGTAGGCGGGCATCCCGTACCAGAGCTTGGGCGTGAGGTCCGGAGCTGCGGTCTTGATGATGTCGTGGATCCGCTCGGCGAGGACCCGGTCCGCTTCCGGCATCTCGGCGATCTTCGCGAGCACGTCTCGCTCCGCTGCCGCCTCCTTCTCCACGCGGGACGAACCGCGCCGCGCCGCCGCCTTCTTCTGCTCCTGCGCGTGCTCCTTCATCGCGGCCCTCTCCTCGGCGGTGAATCCGTTGTACTGCTCGGCGGCCGGGTCGGAGTTCTGGGCGGACGACTTCGTGTGCTGCATGGCAGGCTTCCTCTCGTACGGGGATGAGGCAGGTCGGGGCGGGAGTTCAGGGCCGGGAGTCAGGACCGGGCGGACGCCGTGGACGGCGCGGGGGCGAGCGACGTGGCGGCCTCCCAGGCGAATCCGTCCGGGTCGGTGTAGGGGCCGGCGGTGCCGCCGAGGACGATGCGGTGCGAGCCGGTGCCGTCGGCGGGGACACCGAGGTCCTTGGCCAGACCGCGGCGCTTGTACAGCGCCAGCTTGACGGGGGTGGACTCGTCGGAGGTGAACTCGGCGTACTTGCCGCCGAAGCTCCTGGCCACGGTCAGGCCCCGGCCGACGTAGAACTGCTTGCTCGCCTTCACGTCCTCGACGCCGAGCAGGAGGACGACCTCGTCGATCTCGCGGGTGGCCGGGCCGGTGTCCTTCTTCGCCGAGGTCGCGACCTTCCAGATCGTCCCGTCCGGGGCCTGGACGATGCCGCCGTAGCCCCACAGCGACTTCGCGGCGGGCTTCAGCATCGTGGCGCCGGCGTCCATGGCGGCGTCGAGGAAGCTGTCGACGGTGGCAGGCCGGGACACCGTGAGAGCCAGGGTGAAGCCGCGGAATCCGGTGGAGTGTGCCTCGGACGCCCGCAGGCGTATGCGCGTGTCCACTCCGAAGGCGGTGTAGAAGCGGTGGGCGGCCTCGGGGTCGACCACCTCAAGGGTGACGGATGCGAGGGATGTGTGGGAAGCGGTGGAAGCGGTGATTGCCATGGCCACCACGCTAGGGGCTGTTCGGCGACCGGGGCTTCTCGATTCCTGACCGGTCTTGTCACTTGCTTCGCCACACCCGTCGGCATCCCCTCCGCCGTGATCGCATGGCGCATCGTGGGCTGCACCCACAGCATCGGCAGGGTCGGCCTGGAGGTGCGGCAGGCCGGCGTACGCGAAAGGGGCGGCTCCGTGCGGGAAGCCGCCCCTCGTCGTGGGGGACCTACTTCTGGTCGAGCAGGTCCTGCACTTTGCCGCGCACCTCGTCCGTGTCCAGGCCGCGGATCGTCAGGGTGGTACGGCGGCGCAGCACGTCGTCCACCGTCTCGGCCCACTCGTGGTCACGGGCGAAGACGACCTGCGCCCAGATCTCCGGCGCGTCCGGGTGGACGCGCTCGCCCAGTTCGGGGTTCTCGTTGGCGAGCCGGGCGATGTCGAAGGCCAGCGAGCCGTAGTGGGTGGCCAGGTGCCTGGCGGTGTCGGGCGCCATGCGGGGGCCGGGCGCCGGACCGTCGACGATCAGCCGGTGGGCGACGGCGCGCGGGTTGGCGACGCCCGGCAGCGGCAGCCGCCTCGGCAGCGCGGAGATCGGCTCGAAGTCGTCGCCGAGCGGGCGGCCCGGCAGGGTCTCCAGCTTCTGCATGACCGTACGGCCGATGTGCCGGAAGGTGGTCCACTTGCCGCCCGCCACGGAGAGCATGCCGCCCCGGCCCTCGGTGACGACGGTCTCGCGCTTGGCCTTGGCGGTGTCTCCGGGGCCGCCGGGCAGCACCCGCAGACCGGCGAAGGAGTAGGTGATCAGCTCACGCCGCAGCTGCTGGTCGCGGACGGAGAGGGACGCCTCGTCGAGGATCTGCGCGATGTCCTTCTCGTTCACCCCGACCTCGGCCGGGTCGCCCTCGTACTCCTCGTCCGTGGTGCCGAGCAGCAGCATGTCCTCCCAGGGGAGGGCGAAGGTGATGCGGTACTTGTCGATCGGGGTCGCGAGCGCCGCCCGCCAGGGGGAGGTGCGCTTGAGGACCAGGTGCGCACCCTTGGACAGGCGTATGGAGGGGGCCGCGTTCGGGTCCTCCAGCCGGCGCAGGTGGTCGACCCAGGGGCCGGTCGCGTTCAGCACCAGCCGCGCGTCGACACCGAACTCGTCCCCGGAGAGCCGGTCCCTCAGCTCGGCACCGGTGACCCGGCCCCTGGTGAAGCGCAGGCCGCTGACCTCCGCGTGGTTCAGGACGACGGCGCCCGCCTCGACGGCCGCACGGACCGTCATCACCGCCATGCGCGCGTCGTTCATCTGGTCGTCGCCGTACACGGCCACGGCCTTGAGGTTCTCGGTGCGCAGCTCCGGCACTTCCTGCTGCGCCTTGGCCGGCGACAGCAGGTGCCCCACGCCGTCACCGAACGCCGACAGCGCGGAGTAGGCGAAGACGCCCGCCCCGAGCTTCGCCGCGCCGTGCGGTCCGCCCTTGTACACGGGGAGGTAGAACGTGAGCGGGTTCGCCAGGTGGGGGGCCACCTGACGGGACACCGCACGGCGCTCGAAGTGGTTCTCCGCCACCAGCTTCACCGCACCGGTCTGCAGATAGCGCAGTCCGCCGTGGAGCAGCTTGGAGGAGGCGGAGGAGGTGGCGCCGGCGAAGTCGCCGGCGTCCACCAGCGCCACCCGCAGGCCCGACTGCGCGGCATGCCAGGCCGTGGAGAGGCCCAGGATTCCGCCGCCGATCACCAGGAGGTCGTAGGTCGCCTTGGACAACTGCTCCCGGGTCTCAGCGCGGCTCGGGTCGGAGCCGTAGGCCGGGTGAGTCCCCAGAGCCGGGACACTCTGCAGGGTGGTCATCGCGAATTACTCCTCGTCTTCGATCCAGCCCATGGTCCGCTCGACGGCCTTGAGCCAGTTCTTGTACTCACGGTCGCGGGTCTCCGCGTCCATGTGGGGCGTCCACTCGGCGGCCCGGCGCCAGTTGGCGCGCAGGTCGTCGGTGCTGGTCCAGAAGCCGACGGCGAGACCGGCGGCGTAGGCGGCGCCGAGGCAGGTGGTCTCGGCGACCATCGGGCGCACCACCGGTGCGTCCAGGACGTCCGAGAGCGTCTGCATCAGCAGGTTGTTGGAGGTCATGCCGCCGTCGACCTTGAGGGCCGTGAGCTCGACGCCGGAGTCCTTGGTCATGGCGTCGGTGATCTCCCGGGTCTGCCAGGCCGTGGCCTCCAGGACGGCGCGAGCGAGGTGCGCCTTGGTGACGTAGCGGGTCAGGCCGGCGATCACACCGCGGGCGTCGGAGCGCCAGTACGGGGCGAACAGGCCGGAGAAGGCCGGCACGAAGTAGGCGCCGCCGTTGTCCTCGACCGAGAGCGCCAGCGTCTCGATCTCGGCGGCGGTCTTGATCAGGCCCATCTGGTCGCGCATCCACTGCACCAGGGAGCCGGTGACGGCGATCGAGCCCTCCAGGGCGTAGACCGGATCCTGGTCGCCGATCCGGTAGCCGACCGTGGTCAGCAGGCCCGAGTAGGAGTTGATGATCTTCTCACCGGTGTTCATCAGCATGAACGTGCCGGTGCCGTAGGTGGACTTGGCCTCGCCCTCGGAGAAGCAGGTCTGGCCGAACAGGGCCGCCTGCTGGTCGCCGAGCGCGGAGGCGACCGGGATGCCGCCGAGCAGGTCGCCCAGCTTGCCGCCCTTGATCTCGCCGTAGACCTCCGCGGACGAACGGATCTCGGGCAGGATCTGCTTCGGGACGCCGATCGACTCGCAGATCCTGTCGTCCCATTCCAGGGTGTGCAGGTTCATCAGCAGGGTGCGGGAGGCGTTGGTGACGTCGGTGACGTGGCGGCCGCCGTTCACACCGCCGGTCAGGTTCCAGACGACCCAGGAGTCCATGGTGCCGAAGAGGAGGTCGCCCGCCTCGGCGCGCTCCTTGAGGCCGTCGACGTTGTCGAGCAGCCAGCGGGCCTTGGGGCCGGAGAAGTAGGAGGCCAGCGGCAGACCGGTCTCGCGGCGGAAGCGGTCCTGGCCGACGTTGCGGCCCAGCTCCTTGCAGAGCGCGTCGGTGCGGGTGTCCTGCCAGACGATGGCGTTGTGGACGGGCTCACCGGTGTTCTTGTCCCACAACAGGGTGGTCTCGCGCTGGTTGGTGATACCGATGGCCTTGATGTCGTCACGGGTGATGCCGGCCTTCTCGATGGCTCCGGCGACGACTTCCTGGACGTTGGTCCAGATCTCGTTGGCGTTGTGTTCGACCCAGCCCGGCTTGGGGAAGATCTGCTCGTGTTCCTTCTGGTCGACGGAGACGATACGGCCGTCCCGGTCGAAGACGATGCAGCGCGACGAGGTCGTGCCCTGGTCGATGGCGGCGATGAACGGGCCGGCGGTGTGTGCGTCGGTCACGGTGTGCTCCTGGGATTCCGTGGATATGAGGGGCGGTCTGTACGGCGCGGTGCCGAGAGCGAGAGGTCCGGAAGGGTGCTCGGTCTTCTCAGGCGAAGGCGACGTTGTATAGGCCTGCGGCGATCGCGCCGCCGATCAGCGGACCGACGACCGGGATCCAGGCGTAGCCCCAGTCGGAGCCGCCCTTGTTGGGCAGGGGGAGGAGTGCGTGCACGATACGCGGACCGAGGTCACGGGCCGGGTTGATCGCGTAGCCGGTGGGGCCGCCCAGGGAGAGGCCGACCGAGACCACCACGAGCGCGGTGATCAGCGCGCCCAGGGTGCCCAGGCCGTTGCCCTTGTCGTTCAGGCCCTGGGTGAGGATCGCGAGCACCAGCACGAGCGTGCCGATGATCTCCGTGGCCAGGTTCATCACCGTGTTCCGGATCTCGGGACCGGTGGAGAAGATGCCGAGCACGGGGCCGGCCTGGGTCTCCTCGGCCTCCACGGCCTTGGTGTCCTGCGCCCCCGGACCGCCGACGATCTCTTTGTCGGTGAGGTGGGCCTGGAACTGCCCGTAGTAGGCGACCCAGACCAGGGCGGCACCGATCATGGCGCCGAGCAACTGGCCGGCCCAGTAGACCGGCACGTTGCTCCAGTCGCCGTCCTTGATGGCGAGCGCGAGCGTCACGGCCGGGTTGAGTTGGGCACCGGAGAGCGGTGCCGAGGTGTACACCGCTGTCAGTACGGCGAAACCCCACCCGAAGGTGATGGCGAGCCAGCCGGCGTTGCGGGCCTTGGAGGCCTTCAGCGAGACGGCGGCGACCACGCCGCCACCGAGCAGGATGAGTATGGCGGTACCGATGGTCTCGCCGATGAAGATGTCGGAGCTGGACACCCGCGACTCCTTTGTCCTTCGTCCAGGGGAAGGCGGACCCCGGGTCCCTCCGGTGGTCCGCGCCCTCGGGGGTGAGAGCGATGCCGGCCCGTGGCACTGTCACACCCTAACGCGTATTGCCGGAAGGTGTTCGACAATGTCGACCGATGGACGGGAGTCTCGCTTCCGGTTCGTTGGATCGTCAAGGGTTCGGTAATCGAATACAGGATCGTTATTTATCGCAGTAAGTTATCGCTCATGGCGTGAGCGCGCATGGCGTGCGCGTGCGTACGTTTCGTGGCTGCCCGGGGTGAAGGCGGGTGGGGGGTAAGGGTTTCGCGCCGGATTGTGACCTTTTGTACCGCTTGTCAGTGGGTCGGTGAAGCGGCGCGGGGTGTTGGGGGCACGGGGGCGCGCGGGGGCGCGTAAAGGGGCGCGGGCGTGCGCAACGTCCGCGCGCAACGTCCCCCGGCGGATACGCGAAAGGTCGCGGGCGCGTACAGGGCCGCGGATGCGCGCGAGTCCACGCGAACAGGGGCGGCACGTCCCACGTGTACCGGCCTACGTGTACCGGCCCCGTGCTCCTCGGCTCCGGTTCGAGCGCGAGGGGCTCGGAGGGCTCAGAACCGCCCGGCGCCCAGGTCCCGGGACACCGCGCGGGCGCAGTCGCGGACCGCCGCGATCAGCTCGGGGCGCAGCTCGCCGTCCCGGCACACCCGTTCCACGGCGCCGGTGATGCCCACCGCGCCCACCGGCATCCGCCGCCGGTCGTGGATCGGTGCCGCCACCGAGGCCACCCCGGTCCATGTCTCCTCTATATCGGCCGCGTACCCCCGCGCCCGGGTCAGGTCGAGGAGGTGCTCGAAGTCGTCCAGCTCGCACACGGTCCGGTCGGTGAACGCCTTCCGGTCATTCTCCAGCGCCTCGCTGTGCGCCACCGGGTCGTACGCCGACAGCACCTTGCCGAGGGCCGTGGAGTGCAGTGGCTGCATGGCCCCGATCTCCAGGACCTGCCGGCTGTCGTCGGGCCGGAAGACGTGGTGCACGATCAACACGCCGTGCTGGTGCAGCACCCCCAGGTAGACGCTCTCACCGCTCGCGCGGGCCAGGTCGTCCGTCCACACCAGGGCACGCGCCCGCAGTTCGTGCACATCGAGATAGGTGGTTCCGAGGCGCAGCAGTTCGGCCCCCAGCTGATAGCGGCCCGAGGCGGTGTCCTGTTCGACGAACCCCTCCTGCTGGAGCGTGCGGAGTATGCCGTGGGCCGTGCCCTTGGCGAGGCCCAGCGACGAGGCGATGTCCGACAGGCCGAGCCGTCGCTCGCCGCCCGCGAGCAGCCGCAGCATCGCGGCCGCCCGTTCGAGCGACTGGATGTTCCGTGCCATCGCCGTCCCCGCCTCCGTCCGTCGTCCGACCGCCGACCGTTGCATCCCACCGTTCGGCAATGCCGAACACTACCGGTCGCCGCCGACCTCCTGCCAATAGGCGGTCGTCATCCGTTCCGTGGGAAATCCCGTGCGGGTCACACGAGGCACGCGCGTCCGCCCCGTGGACGCCTCTGACCCTAGGGCCCCCCGGGGGCTACCCTGACCGCGTGCGCCTTCCGCGGGAAGCGCAAAGCCGACAGCCGTCGCACTCCAGGGAGCATCTTCCATGGCCTCGTTGCCGAACCCGTCCCCTTCGTCCGCCGCCACCGACAGCAGGACCCGGACCGACGCCCTCCGGGAAGCCCTCGCCACCCGTGTCGTGGTGGCCGACGGCGCGATGGGCACGATGCTCCAGGCGCAGGATCCGACCCTGGAGGACTTCCAGGGCCTCGAAGGCTGCAACGAGATCCTCAACCTCACCCGCCCCGACATCGTCCGCTCCGTCCACGAGGCGTACTTCGCCGTGGGCGTCGACTGCGTGGAGACCAACACCTTCGGGGCCAACCACGCGGCCATGGCCGAGTACGAGATCGCCGACCGGGTGTACGAACTGTCCGAGGCGGGCGCCCGGATCGCCCGCGAGGTCGCCGACACGTTCGCCGCCGATGACGCCCGCCAGCGCTGGGTGCTGGGCTCCATCGGCCCCGGCACCAAGCTGCCCACCCTCGGCCACGTCGCCTACACCACCATCCGCGACGGCTTCCAGGCCAACGCCGAGGGCCTGCTCGCCGGCGGCGCCGACGCCCTCATCGTCGAGACCACCCAGGACCTGCTGCAGACGAAGGCATCGGTCCTGGGCGCCCGCCGCGCCATGGAGGCCACCGGCATCGAGGTGCCCCTGCTGTGCTCGATGGCCTTCGAGACCACCGGCACCATGCTGCTCGGTTCCGAGATCGGCGCGGCGCTGACCGCGCTGGAGCCCCTCGGCATCGACATGATCGGCCTGAACTGCTCCACCGGCCCGGCGGAGATGAGCGAGCACCTGCGCTATCTCACGCGTCACGCGCGCATCCCGCTGCTGTGCATGCCGAACGCCGGACTGCCGGTGCTCACCAAGGACGGCGCGCACTTCCCGCTCGGTCCGAAGGGCCTCGCCGACGCCCAGGAGAACTTCGTCCGCGACTACGGTCTCTCCCTGGTCGGCGGCTGCTGCGGCACCACCCCCGAGCATCTGCGCCAGGTCGTCGAGCGAGTCCGCGACCTCGCCCCGGTCGAGCGCAGCCCCCGGCCCGAGCCGGGCGCCGCCTCCCTCTACCAGAGCGTGCCGTTCCGTCAGGACACCGCCTACCTGGCGATCGGCGAGCGCACCAACGCCAACGGTTCCAAGAAGTTCCGCGAGGCCATGCTGGAGGGCCGCTGGGACGACTGCGTGGAGATGGCCCGGGAGCAGATCCGCGAGGGCGCCCACATGCTCGATCTGTGCGTGGACTACGTGGGCCGCGACGGCGTCGCCGACATGGAGGAACTGGCCGGCCGGTTCGCCACCGCCTCCACCCTGCCGATCGTCCTCGACTCCACCGAGGTCGACGTCCTCCGCGCGGGCCTGGAGAAGCTCGGCGGACGAGCCGTCATCAACTCGGTCAACTACGAGGACGGCGACGGACCGGAGTCGCGGTTCGCGAAGGTGACCCGGCTCGCGCGCGAGCACGGTGCCGCGCTCATCGCACTGACCATCGACGAGCAGGGCCAGGCCCGTACGCCCGAGACGAAGGTCGAGATCGCCGAGCGGCTGATCGCCGACCTGACCGGCACCTGGGGCATCCGTGAGGAGGACATCCTCGTCGACACCCTGACCTTCACCATCTGCACCGGCCAGGAGGAGTCCCGCAAGGACGGCATCGCCACCATCGAGGCGATCCGCGAGCTGAAGCGGCGCCACCCCGACGTACAGACCACGCTGGGGCTGTCGAACATCTCCTTCGGCCTCAACCCGGCCGCCCGCATCCTGCTCAACTCCGTCTTCCTCGACGAGTGCGTCAAGGCAGGACTCGACTCCGCGATCGTCCACGCCTCGAAGATCCTGCCGATCGCGCGCTTCGACGAGGAGCAGGTCGCGACGGCCCTCGACCTGATCTACGACCGCCGTGCCGAGGGCTACGACCCACTGCAGAAGCTGATGGCGCTGTTCGAGGGCGCCACCGCCATGTCGCTGAAGGCGGGCAAGGCCGAGGAACTGGCCGCGCTGCCGCTGGACGAACGCCTCAAGCGGCGCATCATCGACGGCGAGAAGAACGGCCTGGAAGCCGACCTCGAAGAGGCCCTGCAGACCCGCCCGGCCCTCGACATCGTCAACGAGACGCTCCTGGACGGCATGAAGGTCGTCGGTGAGCTGTTCGGCTCCGGCCAGATGCAACTGCCGTTCGTGCTCCAGTCCGCGGAGGTCATGAAGTCCGCCGTGGCCTACCTCGAGCCGTACATGGAGAAGACCGACGAGGCCGGCAAGGGCACCATCGTGCTCGCCACCGTGCGCGGCGACGTCCACGACATCGGCAAGAACCTCGTCGACATCATCCTGTCCAACAACGGGTACAACGTCGTCAACCTCGGCATCAAGCAGCCGGTTTCCGCGATTCTGGAGGCCGCCGAGGAACACCGGGCCGACGTCATCGGCATGTCCGGGCTCCTGGTCAAGTCCACGGTGATCATGAAGGAGAACCTGGAGGAGCTGAACCAGCGGGGCCTCGCGGCCGGCTACCCGGTCATCCTCGGCGGCGCGGCGCTCACCCGCGCGTATGTCGAACAGGACCTGCACGAGCTGTACGAGGGCGAGGTCCGCTACGCCCGCGACGCGTTCGAGGGGCTGCGGCTGATGGACGCGCTCATCGGGGTCAAGCGGGGCGTGCCCGGAGCCAAGCTGCCCGAACTGCGGCAGCGCCGGGTGCGGGCGGCCACCGTCGAGATCGAGGAGCGGCCCGAGGAGGGGCACGTCCGCTCCGACGTCGCCACCGACAACCCCCTGCCCACCCCGCCCTTCTGGGGCACCCGCGTCATCAAGGGCATCCCGCTCAAGGAGTACGCCTCCTGGCTGGACGAGGGCGCGCTCTTCAAGGGCCAGTGGGGCCTGAAGCAGGCCCGCACGGGCGAGGGACCGACGTACGAGGAACTCGTCGAGACCGAGGGACGGCCCCGGCTGCGCGGCCTGCTCGACCGGCTCCAGACGGAGAACCTCCTCGAAGCGGCCGTCGTCTACGGCTACTTCCCGTGCGTGTCCAAGGACGACGACCTGATCGTCCTCGACGAGGCGGGCAACGAGCGCACCCGGTTCACCTTCCCGCGCCAGCGCCGCGGCCGGCGGCTGTGCCTGGCCGACTTCTTCCGCCCCGAGGAGTCCGGCGAACAGGACGTCGTGGGCTTCCAGGTCGTCACCGTCGGCTCCCGGATCGGGGAGGAGACCGGCCGCCTCTTCGCGTCGAACTCCTACCGCGACTACCTGGAACTCCACGGCCTGTCCGTGCAGTTGGCGGAGGCGCTCGCGGAGTACTGGCACGCGCGGGTGCGCGCCGAACTCGGCTTCGGCGGCGAGGACCCGGCCGACATCGAGGACATGTTCGCCCTCAAGTACCGCGGCGCCCGCTTCTCGCTCGGCTACGGCGCCTGCCCCGACCTGGAGGACCGCGCCAAGATCGCCCGGCTTCTGGAGCCGGAGCGGATCGGCGTCCGTCTCTCGGAGGAGTTCCAGCTCCACCCGGAGCAGTCCACGGACGCGATCGTGATCCACCACCCGGAGGCCAAGTACTTCAACGCCCGATAGCACCCTCGCGCCGGACCGGCGCCGCGGGCACGCCCGGCCCGGGACCCGCACCGGGCGTGCCCGGCCGGCGCGGCCGGCCTGGGACCGGCACCGAGTGTGCGGCGCGGGCACGCGCCTGGCCTGGGACCGTACCGTTCAAGCCGCCGGGGGCCGGGCCGCCCCCGGCGGACGGGTGCGCCGTCCGGCCCCACCACGCACTTTCCCCGCGACCGTCGTACACTGGTCGGTCCACCGCAGGCCGGTTCCTCTCCGGGAACCGGCCTGGTCGTCCCTTGAAGGAGGTACGCCGGATGACCACCACGGTTCCCGCGCTCGGCACCCGTACGGCCGAAGGCTTCGCCCTGCAGGCCGTGCTCCTCGACATGGACGGCACCCTGGTGGACACCGAGGGATTCTGGTGGGACGTCGAGGTCGAGGTGTTCGCCTCCCTCGGCCACACCCTCGACGAGTCCTGGCGCCATGTCGTGGTGGGCGGTCCCATGACGCGCAGCGCGGGCTTCCTGATCGAGGCCACCGGCGCCGACATCTCCCTCGCGGACCTCAGTGTGCTGCTCAACGACGGGTTCGAGGCCCGCATCGACCACAACCTGCCCCTGATGCCCGGCGCCGCCCGGCTGCTGGCCGAACTGGCGGCGCAGGAGATCCCCACCGCCCTGGTCTCCGCCTCGCACCGGCGCATCATCGACCGGGTCCTGGCCGCGATCGGCCCTCAGCACTTCGCGCTCACCGTCGCCGGGGACGAGGTGCAGCGCACCAAGCCGTTCCCGGACCCCTACCTGCTGGCGGCCTCGGGCCTCGGCGTGGACCCCGCCCGGTGCGCGGTCATCGAGGACACCGCCACCGGCGTCGCGGCCGCCGAGGCGGCCGGCTGCCGGGTGGTCGCGGTGCCGTCCGTCGCTCCCATCGCTCCTGCCGCCGGCCGCACCGTGGTGACCTCTCTCGAGGAGGTCGACGTGCCATTTCTGCGCGGTTTGATGACGGAAATGCCCTGAGCGTTCACCCAGCGTGCATCCCGAATGGACGCAATACCGCCGGGCGTCCCACCGAATGAAATAATGCCCGGCCGCCTGGCCGAATTCAGGTACAGTTCATGGGACTTGGGTTCGTGACGTTCGTCACGTTCACGAGGGTCGACAGTGAGGGTGAAGTGTGCCGATCCCCCCTGTTCGGGTGACCGCGCCGTGCCCTTGTGTCCCGATTGGTGAGACGCTGCACGAATCCTTCCCCGAGCGGTCTTTCGGTGTGTCCACGAGCGGTTTCGCAGCGTGATGGGAACTCAACTCCGGTGGCGGTGAGCCCTCGTACGGGCGCGCACTAATCTCATCGCGAGAACCATCGCCACAATCCCGTGATCCCTCGCACCACCCCTGCTTGACGGGTACACGGATCCAACAGCCCTGGAGAAACTCGAGCATGAACCGCAAGACTTTGGTGCTGCCGGCCGTCGTCGGTCTGCTCACCCCCGTCCTCGCTGCCTGTGGCGGGTCCGACAGCGGGGGCAAGAGTGGTGACGCCATCGTCGTCGGAACCACCGACCGGTTCACCGCCACCGGCGACATGCCCGCGCCCGTCGACCCGGCGTACGCGTACGACGTCGGTAGCTGGAACATCCTCCGGCAGACCGTGCAGACGCTGATGGTCCAGCCCCGCGGCGAGGGCGAGCCCGAGCCCGAGGCCGCCGAGAACTGCGGCTTCACCGACACCGGCAACGAGCGCTACGCCTGCAAGCTGCGCAGCGGCCTGAAGTTCGCCAACGGCGACCCGGTGACCGCGGCCGACGTGAAGTTCTCCATCGACCGTGCCCTCTCGCTCAAGGCCGACAGCGGTGTCTTCGCGCTGCTGTCCACGATCGACACCGTCGAGACGCAGGGCGACAACCAGGTCATCTTCCACCTGAAGACCGCGGACGCCACCTTCCCGTTCAAGCTGTCGACGCCGGTCGCCGGCATCGTCAACCCCAAGGACTACGAGAAGGGCAAGCTGCGCGACGGCTTCCAGGTCGACGGCTCCGGCCCGTACACCATGCAGGCCGAGGTGTCGAACAATGAGCTGGTCAAGGCGACCTTCACCAAGAACCCCAGCTACAAGGGCCTGCTGAAGCCCAAGAACAACAAGGTGGTTCTGGAGTCCTTCAAGGACGCCGACACCATGGGCACCGCCCTCGACAAGGGCGACATCGACGTCATGACCCGCACGATGTCCCCGGATCAGATCCGCAAGCTCCAGAACGACACGACCGGCACCATCAACCTCGTGGAGATGCCCGGCCTCGAAATCCGCTACCTGGGCTTCAACACCGACGCCGCAACGGTCAAGAACAAGGCCGTCCGCCAGGCCATGGCCCAGGTCATCGACCGCAGCGCCCTGGTCTCCAAGGTGTACGGCTCCCAGGCCCAGGCGCTGTACTCGCTGGTCCCGGCCACCATCACCGGCCACTCCAACGCCTTCTTCAACAAGTACAGCGACCCGAGCGCGGCCAAGGCCCGCACGCTGCTGAACAGTGCGAACATCACCACCCCGGTGAAGCTGACCCTGCACTACACGACCGACCACTACGGTCCGGCCACCGCCAAGGAGTTCGAGGTGCTCAAGGAGCAGCTCAACGGCAGCGGGCTGTTCGACGTCGACATCGAGGGCACGCCCTGGGACAAGTTCCGCCCGGCCGAGAAGAAGGGCGCGTACGACGTCTACGGCATGGGCTGGTTCCCCGACTTCCCGGATGCCGACAACTACCTCGCGCCGTTCCTCGACAAGGACAACACCCTCGGCTCGCCGTACGACAACGCCGAGATCCGCAACACCCTGATCCCGCAGTCCCGGCGCGAGGCCGACCGCCTCACCGCGTCGAAGAGCCTCACCGACATCCAGGACATCGTCGCCGAAGACGTGCCGATCCTCCCGCTGTGGCAGGGCAAGCAGTACGTCGCCACCCGGGACGACATCACGGGCAGTGAGTACGCGATGAACTCCTCCTCCACGCTGCAGCTGTGGGAGCTCGGCCGCGGTGTGAGCGGCTGACCCGACCCGCTCGAGCAAGACCCCCGGGCCGCCCGGCCCGGGGGTCTTGGCCTGCCTGTGCGGACCATCGCGCAACAGCCCACCGCCGGCGGACTGTTCGCGGCCACACCGTGAAGTCCCCGCGCTGCCGACCGGGGGAGCAACTACTGCGCGCCGGGGCGCACCAGCCCGCTCTCGTACGCGTACACCGCCGCCTGCACCCGGTCCCGCAGCCCCAGCTTCGTCAGCACATGACCCACGTGCGTCTTGACCGTGGTCTCGCTGACGAACAGGTCCGCGGCGATCTCCGCGTTGGACAGGCCGCGCGCCACCAGCTTCAACACCTCCACCTCGCGGTCGGTGAGGGTGTGCAGGGTGTCCGGAACCGGTTCGTCCCCGGACGGCAGATGCTCCGCGTACTTGTCGAGCAGACGGCGCGTGATGCTCGGAGCGAGCATCGCCTCGCCCGCCGCGACCACGCGGATCGCCTGCACCAGCTCGTCGGCCGGCGCGTCTTTGAGGAGGAAGCCGCTGGCACCGGCGCGCAGCGCCTCCACCACGTACTCGTCGAGATCGAAGGTCGTCAGCACCAGCACCTTCGCCGGGCCGTCCCGCCCCGGCCCGGTGATCTGCCGGGTCGCCTCCACCCCGTCCATCCGCGGCATACGGATGTCCATCAACACCACATCGGGCTGCAGGGCACGCACCTGGTCGAGGGCCTGGAGGCCGTCTCCGGCCTCGCCGACGACCGCGATGTCCTGCTCGGCCTCCAGGATCATCCGGAAGCCCGTGCGCAGCAGCGGCTGGTCGTCGACCAGTAGGACGCGGACGGCCACGTAAGTCTCCTTCGCCAGTGCCCCAACAGGCAACGTTTGCCCCGTCGCGACGCCCGGCACGCTCCCCCAAGCTCTTCGAGCAGGGGGTACCCCCACTCGCCGCACCGCCCGAAAGCCCAAGTACATCCAGTACGAGGGCTTCCGGCCGGCACGCGGAGAGCACGCACCGGACGCCGCTCCTTGACGGGCAAACGTTGCCTGCCGGGGCACTAGTCCGGCCCCATTCTGCCCTGCTCGGCGCCTTCCGGTTCGGGCACCCCGACCCCCACCGAGAACGCCTCCCCAGGGGCGCCCGCCGGGCCCGTGGCGGTGTCTTTGCCGGGGGCTTGCGCCGGAACGGGCTGAGCCTCCTCGGGGGCGCCCCCCGACCCCCCGGCCCTGCCCCCGTCGGAGGCCCGCACCGGCAGCGGATACGGCGGGGGAGTACCGCCGAACTCCGGGCAGACGGCCTGATGGTCGCACCAGCCGCACAGCTTCGTGGGGCGCGGCCGCCAGACGCCCGTCTCCGTCGCCAGCCGGATCGCCTCCCACAGCGCGAGCAGCTTGCGCTCGACGCGCTCCAGATCCGCGGGCACCGGGTCGTACGTCAGCACGTCACCACTGCCGAGATAGACGAGCTGCAGCCGCCGCGGGACGACCCCCTTCAGCCGCCACACCACCAGCGCGTAGAACTTCATCTGGAACAGCGCGCCCTCGGCGTACTCGGGCCGGGGCGCCTTGCCCGTCTTGTAGTCGACGATCCGCACCTCGCCCGTGGGCGCGACGTCGACCCGGTCGATGATCCCCCGCAGCTTCAGCCCGGAATCCAGCTCCGTCTCGACGAACAGCTCGCGCTCGGCCGGCTCCAGGCGCGTCGGGTCCTCCAGCGTGAACCAGCGCTCCACGAGCTGCTCCGCCTCGCCCAGCCAGCGCGCCAGCCGCTCGCCCTCCGGATCGTCCGCGAACAGCTCCGTGACCTCCGGCCTCGTCTCCCGCAACCGGTCCCACTGGCCCGGGATGAGGGACTTGGCCCGGGGCGCGGTCCGCTCGACCGCGGGCGCGTCGAACAACCGCTCCAGCACCGCGTGCACCAGCGTGCCCCGGGTCGCCGCCTCGCTCGGTTTCTCGGGCAGTCTGTCGATCACCCGGAAGCGGTAGAGAAGCGGACACTGCATGAAGTCGCCGGCGCGCGAGGGCGACAGCGACTTCGGAGGCGCGGCGGCCACGGCGGACCGCTCGGCGGAGCCGACGGTGCTGGTATCCATGCCCACAGACCATACGGCCCGCCACTGACAGTGACACAGTCGAGCCCGGCCCGGCCCGGCCCGGCGGGTGCCGGGCCGGCCGAGCGGTCCCTGCGACGGCGGGGAGAGCGGGACAGCCGAGCGGTCCCTGCGACGGCGGGGAGAACAGAGGGGGTGCCGGGGCGGAACACGACGCGACGGCCGAATACCATCGACCCAGACCCTCCCACCCGGCACCCCGGGCCGGGGAGACGCTTCGATCGAGGGGACATCGTGGACGAGAGCGGCGGGAGCGGACGGCCGCGCCCCGGCAACGACGAGGCGACCGACCGCGAGACGGCCCCCACGGCACGGCCCGCCGACGCCGCGCGTCCCGAGCAGGACCGGGTC
The DNA here is from genome assembly GCF_053595355.1 of Streptomyces sp. NPDC002513. NCBI lineage: Bacteria > Bacillati > Actinomycetota > Actinomycetes > Kitasatosporales > Streptomycetaceae > Streptomyces > Streptomyces sp. NPDC002513. The sequence continues at coordinate 54,662 of NZ_JBSFXK010000022.1, forward strand.
CACCCGACGACCGAGCCCACCGGGCCGACCGCGCCGGAGGAACCGGCGCGCGCGGTGCCCGAGGAGCGACAGGCGCAGACCCCCGCCGACGGCCGGCCGTCGGCGGCCACCGACGACGGGGGCACCCGGCCGGTCCAGGACGACGGACACGACGCCGAGCCCGACCCCGAAGGACGCCCCGCGCCGCGGCCGGCCCCGGCTCACCCCGACAGCCGAACGGCCCCCGAGCCGCACGACCCCCCAACCCCACCGACCGGCCCCGAGCCCGGCTCCCCGCACGCCGACGACTCCGCGGCCACCCCGCCGCCCGCCTCCGGCTTCGCCACCCCGCCCCCCGGCGACGACCCGCACACCCGCTCGGCCCGCAGCCACGCCCACGCCGGAACCTCCGGCCAGGGGCGTCCCCCACAGCGCCCCAGGGAACCCGGCGGCGGCATCCTCATGGGCCGGCCGTTCGGCGTCCCCGTCTACGTCGCTCCCAGCTGGTTCCTCGTCGCCGCCCTGATCACCTGGGTGTTCGGCGGCCAGCTCGACCGCGTACTGCCCCAGCTCGGCGCCGCCCGCTACCTCGTCTCCCTCTTCTTCGCGGTCGCCTTCTACGCCTCCGTCCTCGTCCACGAGCTGGCCCACACCGTCGCCGCCCTCCGCTTCAAGCTCCCGGTGCGCCGCATCCAGCTCCAGTTCTTCGGCGGCGTCTCCGAGATCGAGAAGGAGGCCGAGACCCCGGGCCGGGAGTTCGTCCTGGCGTTCGTGGGCCCCCTGCTCTCCCTCGTCCTCGCCGGGATCTTCTACCTCGCCATGCGGCCCGTCGAACCCGGCACCGTCCCGGGCGTGCTGCTGGCAGGCCTGATGATCTCCAACCTCTTCGTGGCCGCCTTCAACCTGCTCCCCGGCCTCCCCCTCGACGGCGGCCGCATGCTGCGCGCCGTCGTCTGGAAGATCACCGGCCGGCCGATGAGCGGCACCGTCGCCGCCGCCTGGGTCGGCCGCGCCCTCGCCATCGCGGTCCTGATCGGCCTGCCGCTGCTCACCCAGTCGGGCGCCCTCGGCTCCACCGCCGAGGACAACGTGGGCATGGACACCGTCACCGACGCCCTGCTCGCCGCCATCCTCGCCGCCATCATCTGGACCGGCGCCGGAAGCAGCCTCCGCATGGCGCGGCTGCGCGAACACCTGCCCGAGCTGCGCGCCCGCACCCTCACCCGCCGCGCGGTCCCGGTCGAGACCGACACCTCCCTGTCCGAGGCGCTGCGCCGGGCCAACGCCGCCGGTGCCCGCGCCCTCGTAGTCGTCGACGGCGACGGCCGGCCCGTCTCGCTCGTCCGCGAGTCCGCCATCGTCGGCGTACCCGAGCACCGCCGGCCCTGGGTCAACGCCAGCGCACTCGCCCAGGAGCTGACCGACGGCATGCGCGTCTCCGCGGAACTCGCCGGTGAGGACCTCCTCGACGCCCTGCGCGCCACCCCCGCGACCGAGTACCTCGTCGTCGAGGAGAACGGCGAGATCTACGGCGTGCTGTCCGCCTCGGACGTCGAGCGCGCCTTCGTGAAGGCCATGGCCCGCCCCAGCTGAGGCCCCGGCCCCTTCCCATGGTCGGCGGCCCCTTCGGCGACGGGTAGGCTGGTCACATGTCCGAACCGACCGGTGCCGCCCGCCGTCGCGGGCCCTTCAAGGTCGGGGACCAGGTTCAGCTGACCGACCCCAAGGGCCGCCACTACACGTTCACGCTCGAAGCCGGGAAGAACTTCCACACCCACAAGGGTTCCTTCCCGCACGACGAACTGATCGGCGCACCCGAGGGCAGCGTTGTCCGCACCACCGGGAACGTCGCCTATCTCGCGCTGCGCCCCCTGCTCCCCGACTACGTCCTGTCCATGCCCCGCGGGGCCGCCGTCGTCTACCCCAAGGACGCGGGGCAGATCCTCGCCTTCGCCGACATCTTCCCCGGCGCCCGCGTCGTGGAGGCCGGCGTCGGCTCCGGCTCGCTCAGCAGCTTCCTGCTGCGGGCCATCGGCGACCAGGGCATGCTGCACAGCTACGAGCGCCGTGCCGACTTCGCCGAGATCGCCCAGCAGAACGTGGAACGCTACTTCGGCGGCCCCCACCCCGCCTGGCAGCTCACCGTCGGCGACCTCCAGGACAATCTGAGCGACACCGACGTCGACCGCGTCATCCTCGACATGCTCGCCCCCTGGGAGTGCCTGGAGGCCGTCTCCAAGGCGCTCGTCCCCGGCGGCATCCTGTGCTGCTACGTGGCCACCACCACCCAGCTCGCCCGGACCGTCGAGTCCATCCGCGAGATCGGCTCCTTCAACGAGCCGACCGCCTGGGAGACGATGATCCGCAACTGGCACATCGAAGGCCTGGCCGTCCGCCCGGACCACCGGATGATCGGCCACACCGGCTTCCTCCTCACCGCCCGCCGCCTCGCCGACGGCGTCGAGCCGCCCATGCGGCGCCGCCGCCCCGCCAAGGGCGCCTACGGCGAGGACTACGCCGGCCCCAATGCGGACGGAGGCGCCGGCGGCTGAGCCGGACCCGCACCGCATCCAACGCACGAGCGCCGTTGCCGAGTTCCCGCACCCTTCGCGGAACTCCGCCACGGCGCTCGCCCGTTGAGGCCCCGCGCCCCCGGAACGCCGAACGCCACCGGAAGGGGCACCCGCCGTTTCCCCCGCCCTGTGACGTGTGGCACGATGCGGGGCACCCCCACCGGCACAGCCCTCACAGGAGACACTTCTCTCGTGCAGCACCCCGCCGTTCCGGAACTCGCGCACACCACCAGCCGGCCCATCCACTGGGTCGCCACGGCCGCCGCGCTCTCCGGTGTGATCGCCCTGACCTCCCTGCTGCAACCCGGCTCCGCGACCGCGGCCCAGCCCCAGCCCCAGCCCCGGAGCACAACGGCCCCGGTCACGGCCGCGCCCCCCGACCCCGCCGGGGTCGACTTCCCCCTGGACTGCGGCCCTGCCAAGCTCCTCGTCGTCAAGAAGGCCGTCGGCGACCTCGACGGCGACGGCCGCCCCGAGACCGTGGCCGTCGTCCACTGCGACGCGAGCATGGGCACCCCGCCCGACGGCGCGTACGTCCTCACCCAGGCCGTCGGCGCCACCGAACCCCGCATCGTCGCCACCCTCGTCGATCCCAAGGACCGGCTCACGGTCACCGGCCTCGCCGTCCACGACGCCGCCGTCACCGCGACCCTGCTCGGCTATTCCTCGGCCGCCGTGCCCAGTTGCTGCCCCGATGTGAAGAACGCCGTCGAATGGCGGTGGAGGGGCGGTGCGTTCATCCGCTCCACCCCCTCCGGCGCCCAGGCCGTGTGACGCCGCTCACCGCCCCCGGACCCCACGGCTCTTGCCCCCCGGGGGCGCTCAGGCGTCGGGCGGGCGAACCCGGTGTGAGAAAACAGACATGAATGACATTCCGTGGTCGTGCGATCACTCGGCGTCCGGGCCGTGGACCTCCACCTTGTCCGAAACCCGACGCACGTGGATGCACTCGCCGGGGCACTCCCGCGCGGAGTCGACCACATCCATGAGAAGCGGCAGCGGCACGGGGGTTGTGGCCCCCGTGGCCTGCAGAAGCTCGTCGTCCGGACCCTTCACGTAGGCGAGCCCGTCGATGTCCAGCTCGAAGACCTCGGGCGCGTACTGGGCGCAGATGCCGTCACCGGTACACAGATCCTGGTCGATCCAGACCTCCAGCGCCTCGCTGTCGACTCCGGCCTGCTGCACGGTCATCTCTCCTGCCGTTTTTTCTACGCGGAGCCGCCCCGGGGAATCCGGCCAGCTCTGAGGGGTGTTGAACACCTCGACCCTACCTTCGGCCGCTTTCCAATCATGTTCGCTGGGTATTCCCCTGGCGTGAGGGAGAGCGCAAGGGTGAAGATCGGACACACCTCGACAGTCTTTGTGATCTAGGGGTTTCAATCGACACCCACCCAGGTAGGGTCTGGAAGCGTCCAGCTCCCCTTGGAGGAGGTGAGGACCGTGGCAGCCCACGACGACGACATTAACCGCGGCATCCGCCCGGGACGAGGGTCCGAGGACCCGGCCGGGCAGATCGCCTACCTTGAGCAGGAGATCGCCGTCCTGCGACGCAAGCTCGCCGACTCTCCGCGACACACGAGGATTCTCGAAGAGCGGATCGTCGAGCTGCAGACCAACCTGGCCGGCGTGTCCGCGCAGAACGAGCGGCTCGCCAACACACTCCGTGAGGCCCGCGACCAGATCGTGGCCCTCAAGGAAGAGGTCGACCGGCTCGCCCAGCCGCCGGCCGGCTTCGGTGTCTTCCTGCAGGCGAACGAGGACGGCACGGCCGACATCTTCACCGGGGGCCGCAAGCTCCGGGTGAACGTCAGCCCCAGCGTGGAGCTCGAAGAACTCCGCCGCGGCCAGGAAGTAATGCTCAACGAAGCGCTCAACGTGGTCGAGGCCATGGAGTACGAGCGTGTCGGGGACATCGTCACCCTCAAGGAAGTCCTCGAGGACGGCGAGCGCGCCCTGGTGCTCGGGCACACCGACGAGGAACGGGTGGTGCGGCTCGCCGAGCCGCTGCTGGACGTCACCATCCGCCCCGGCGACGCCCTCCTGCTCGAACCCCGCTCCGGCTACGTCTACGAGGTCGTACCGAAGAGCGAGGTCGAGGAACTCGTCCTCGAAGAGGTCCCCGACATCGGCTACGAGCAGATCGGCGGCCTTGCGGGACAGATCGAAGCCATCCGCGACGCGGTCGAGCTGCCGTACCTCTACCCCGACCTCTTCAAGGAGCACGAACTGCGCCCGCCCAAGGGCGTCCTGCTCTACGGCCCCCCCGGATGCGGCAAGACCCTCATCGCCAAGGCCGTGGCCAACTCCCTGGCCAAGAAGGTCGCCGAGGTGACCGGCCAGGCCGCCGGGAAGAGCTTCTTCCTCAACATCAAGGGCCCCGAGCTGCTGAACAAGTACGTCGGTGAGACCGAGCGGCAGATCCGTCTCGTCTTCCAGCGCGCTCGGGAAAAGGCCAGCGAGGGCACCCCCGTCATCGTCTTCTTCGACGAGATGGAGTCCCTCTTCCGCACCCGCGGCTCCGGCGTCAGCTCTGACGTGGAGAACACCATCGTTCCTCAGCTGCTCGCCGAGATCGACGGTGTGGAGGGCCTGCAGAACGTGGTCGTCATCGGCGCCTCCAACCGTGAGGACATGATCGACCCCGCGATCCTGCGGCCCGGCCGCCTCGACGTCAAGATCAAGATCGAGCGTCCCGACGTCGAAGCGGCCAGGGACATCTTCGGCAAGTACCTCACCGAGAACCTCCCCCTGCACGCCGACGACGTCAGCGAGCACCGGGGCGACAAGGCGGCCACCGTCCAGGGCATGATCCAGACCGCCGTGGAACAGATGTACGCCGAGTCCGACGAGAACCGTTTCCTGGAGGTCACCTACGCCAACGGTGACAAGGAAGTCCTGTACTTCAAGGACTTCAATTCCGGCGCCATGATCGAAAACATTGTCGGACGTGCCAAGAAAATGGCGATCAAGGACTTCCTCGAACACAACCAGAAGGGCCTCCGGGTCTCCCACCTCCTCCAGGCGTGTGTGGACGAGTTCAAGGAGAACGAGGACCTGCCCAACACCACCAACCCCGACGACTGGGCCCGCATCTCCGGAAAGAAGGGCGAGCGGATCGTCTACATCCGTACCCTGATCACCGGAAAGCAGGGCGCGGACACCGGACGCTCCATCGACACGGTGGCGAACACCGGTCAGTACCTGTAGAAGGCAGGACGGCTGCGGGTCCCGTCACCGGGCACCCGCAGCCGACGCTTTTCCGGACACGTCCGGAGCAAGGCAATGCCGCAAATGATCTCCCCACCAGCGCAAAGGCGTTCTAGGCTCTTTCGTACCGCCGCGTCGCGCCGTGCGGGGACGGGCACCGCACGCGCATCGGAACACCAGCGGTACTTGAGCGCCGCCCCCGACCGAGGGCGCCGCCTGGCAAGGAGGGCCGCATGACCGTACGGCGAGTAATGGGCATCGAGACGGAGTACGGCATCTCCGTCCCCGGCCACCCCAATGCCAATGCCATGCTCACCTCATCCCAGATCGTCAACGCCTACGCGGCGGCGATGCACCGGGCCCGCCGGGCCCGCTGGGACTTCGAGGAGGAGAACCCGCTCCGGGACGCGCGAGGCTTCGACCTCGCCCGCGAGGCCGCCGACGCCAGCCAGCTCACCGACGAGGACATCGGCCTGGCCAATGTGATCCTCACCAATGGCGCGCGCCTGTACGTCGACCACGCCCACCCCGAATACAGCGCCCCCGAGGTGACCAACCCCCGCGACGCCGTCCTCTGGGACAAGGCCGGCGAGCGGATCATGGCCGAGGCCGCGGAACGAGCCGCCCAGCTCCCCGGAGCCCAGCCGATCCACCTCTACAAGAACAACACCGACAACAAGGGCGCCTCCTACGGCACGCACGAGAACTACCTGATGAAGCGGGAGACGCCCTTCTCGGACATCGTGCGCCACCTCACGCCCTTCTTCGTCTCCCGCCAGGTGATCGCCGGCGCCGGTCGCGTCGGCATCGGCCAGGACGGCCACGAACACGGCTTCCAGCTCAGCCAGCGCGCCGACTACTTCGAGGTCGAGGTCGGCCTCGAGACGACACTCAAGCGGCCCATCATCAACACACGCGACGAACCGCACGCGGACGCGGAGAAGTACCGCCGCCTCCACGTGATCATCGGCGACGCGAACCTGTCGGAGATCTCGACCTATCTGAAGCTGGGCACGACCGCCCTGGTCCTGTCGATGATCGAGGACGGCTTCATCGCCGTCGACCTCGCCGTCGACCAGCCCGTACGCACCCTCCACCAGGTCTCCCACGACCCCGGACTGAAACGCCTCGTCACGCTCCGCAGCGGCCGGACGCTCACCGCCGTCCAGCTCCAGATGGAGTACTACGAGCTGTCGCGCAAGTACGTCGAGGAGCGCTTCGGGGCCGACGCCGACGACCAGACCAAGGATGTCCTGGCCCGCTGGGAGGACACCCTGAACCGTCTGGAGCGGGACCCCATGAGCCTGGCCGGCGAACTGGACTGGGTCGCCAAGCGGGAGCTGATGGAGGGATACCGGCGCCGTGACGGCCTCGACTGGGACGCCGCCCGGCTCCACCTGGTGGACCTCCAGTACGCCGATGTGCGTGCCGAGAAGGGCCTCTACAACCGCCTGGTGGCCCGTGGCCGCATGAAGCGGCTCCTGGACGAGGCCGAGGTCGAGCGGGCCCGCACAAAGCCGCCGGAGGACACGCGTGCGTACTTCCGCGGCCGCTGCCTGGAGCAGTACGCGGACGACGTCGCGGCGGCCTCCTGGGACTCGGTGATCTTCGATCTCCCGGGCCGGGACTCCCTGCAGCGCGTCCCAACCCTCGAACCGCTTCGCGGAACGCGTAATCACGTCAAGGAGCTGCTGGACCGCTGCCGTACGGCGGAGGACCTGGTCAGGGTGCTCTCCGGCGGCTGAGCGGGCATACGGGCGGCTTCGCCGGGCAGGGTAGTAAATCCCGGCGCCCGGGAATCATCGAGGCGGTCCCCGTACGTTGGAGCAACCACGGGGCCGATGTCAGACCGGGCTTGTAGGGTCTGATCATCACCGATCGGCAGGAATGCCGACCATGTCGGGCGAACTGAGCGGGGTGAGGGTTATGGCGACCAAGGACACCGGCGGCGGACAGCAGAAGGCCACGCGCTCCACGGAGGAGGTCGAGGAGCAGGCGCAGGACGCGCAGGCTTCCGAAGACCTCAAGGAGCGGCACGAGAAGCTGAGTGACGACGTGGACTCGGTTCTGGACGAGATCGACGACGTACTCGAGGAAAATGCCGAGGATTTCGTGCGCTCATTCGTGCAGAAGGGTGGCCAGTAAAGGAATCTGGGCCACTTTTCCTTCGGATCAAAGGTGGGGAGGGGAGTGGTGGGGGAGGCGTCCGCGAAGCGGTGCACGGGCTGCCAGAGGGAATTGCCCCTCACTGCTTTCGCGCGAGACAAGAACCGGCGTGACGGCCTTCAGGTGCGATGCCGGGAGTGCGTGGCGGAGTACAGCGCTGCGCACTACCGGCGCCGCCGGGAGGCCATGGGCAGGCCCGTGCGGGAGAAGGCGGACGTTCCGCCGGGTCACAAGCTGTGTCGCACGTGTGGCGAGGTGAAGTCTCACAGCGAGTGGCATCGCAACACGACCGCATCGGACGGTCTGTCGACGCGCTGCAAGGCGTGCCGGGCCGTCCGGGGGCGGCAGGACCACCTGCTGCGTCAGTACGGCATCACGGAAGACGAGCGTGACGAGTTGATCGCCTCCCAAGGGGGCGTCTGCTGCATCTGTTTGTCGGCCCCTGCGATGCATGTGGATCACTGCCACGGGACGGGTAGGGTCCGTGGCGTACTGTGCTTCAGCTGCAATGCCGCACTGGGGCAGTTCAAGGATCAGCCCGACGTGAAAAGGCGGGCTGCGACATACCTGGAAGGAAACGCGTGGAAGCCAACCCTCGTAGCACCGGGCGTCTACCGGCTGCCTTCCTGACCCCTGGGTCGTCCTCCTTCATGGACTTCCTCTCCGAGCACCAGCCCGAGCTGCTGCCCGGCAAGCGGCAGCTCCCTCCCATCCAGGGCGTCATCGAGGCCCCGCACGGCACCACGATCGTGGCCACGACGTTCCCGGGGGGCGTCGTGCTCGCGGGTGACCGCCGGGCGACCATGGGCAATGTGATCGCCCAGCGGGACATCGAAAAGGTGTTCCCGGCGGACGAGTACTCGGCGGTCGGGATCGCCGGCACGGCGGGTCTCGCCGTGGAGATGGTGAAGCTGTTCCAGCTGGAGCTGGAGCATTTCGAGAAGGTCGAGGGCGTCCAGCTTTCTCTGGAGGGCAAGGCGAACCGCCTGTCGACCATGATCCGTTCCAACCTCGGCATGGCCATGCAGGGCCTGGCCGTGGTCCCGCTCTTCGCCGGGTACGACGTGGACCGGGAGAGGGGGCGCATCTTCTCCTACGACGTGACGGGCGGCCGCTCCGAGGAATACGGCTACGCGGCCACGGGCTCCGGCTCGATCTTCGCGCGTGGCGCCATGAAGAAGCTCTACCGTGATGATCTGACCGAGGAGCAGGCCACCACGCTGGTGGTCCAGGCCCTGTACGACGCGGCAGACGACGACTCCGCGACCGGTGGTCCCGATGTCGCCCGCCGGATCTATCCGATCGTCACCGTGATCACCGAGGACGGTTTCCGCCGGCTCACCGAGGACGAGGCGGGTGACATCGCCCGCACGGTCCTCGAGCACCGCCTGGACCAGCCGGACGGCCCGAGGGCCGCCTTGCTCTGACGCCGGGGCCTGGTTGTTGTGAAGGTGATCGTGTGACTTCGACAGAAAGGGACGGATAACCGGTGTCGACGCCGTTCTATGTCTCCCCCCAGCAGGCCATGGCCGACCGGGCGGAGTACGCCCGCAAGGGCATCGCGCGCGGCCGCAGCCTGGTCGTGATGCAGTATGCCGACGGCATCGTGTTCGTCGGTGAGAACCCGTCCCGTGCGCTGCACAAGTTCAGCGAGATCTATGACCGGATCGGTTTCGCGGCGGCCGGCAAGTACAACGAGTACGAGAACCTCCGCATCGGCGGGGTCCGCTACGCCGACCTGCGGGGCTACACCTATGACCGGGACGATGTGACCGCCCGCGGCCTGGCGAACGTGTACGCCCAGACGCTGGGCACGATCTTCTCGAGTGCGGCCGAGAAGCCGTACGAGGTGGAGCTGGTGGTCGCCGAGGTGGGGGAGACCCCGGAGGGCGACCAGATCTACCGTCTGCCGCACGACGGATCGATCGTGGACGAGCACGGCTCGGTGGCGGTCGGTGGCAACGCGGAGCAGATCGGCAGTTTCCTGGACCAGCGCCATCAGGATGGGATGAGCCTCGCGGAGGCGCTGAAGCTGGCGGTCCAGGCGCTGTCCCGGGACACCAACGGCAGCGAGCGGGAGATCCCCGCCGAGCGCCTGGAGGTCGCGGTGCTGGACCGTACGCGTCCGCAGCAGCGGAAGTTCAAGCGGATCGTGGGCCGTCAGCTCTCCCGGTTGCTCCAGGCGGACGGCGCGAAGACCGTCGCGGAAGCCGAAGCCGAAGCCGAAGCCGAAGCGGAGGCGGAGGCGGAGGCCGAGTCCTCCGAGAACGAGGAGTGATCCCGCGTCACGCTCCGCCAGGGGCGTGACGCCGTAGTGGTGCGGCGCCGCGCGCCCCGGCCCTTTCCGGCCGGGGCGCGCGGCGCTGTGCGTGGGGCGGGTGGCCGTGGTGTCTTCAGGGGCCTGGCAGCGCCGTGGAGCCCCGTACGACGAGTTCGACGGGGATGTCCCCCTGTTCCGGCGCCCGGCCGTCCAGGACGGCGAGGAGGGCCTGCATGCCCCGTTCGCCGAAGAGTTCCGCGTCGAGGCGGACGGTGGTCAGCTCCGGGTCGAGGGCCGTGGCGAGGGCGAGGTCGTCGAGGCCGGTGACGGAGAGCTCCTCGGGGATGCGCAGGCCGAGGCGCCGGGCTGCCTTGTAGGCGCCGGCGGCGAGTTTGTCGTCGTCGCAGACGAGGGCCGTGGGGCGGGGGCCGGGGGCGGCCAGGGCGGCTTCCGCGGCGGCGAGGGCGCCTTCGATGCAGATGGGCGCGCGAGTGGTGCGCAGGGTGGTGCCGGGCGCGCTGGTGAGGCGTGCGGCCAGTTCCCGTGCGCGTATGCGGAAGGTCCAGGACGGGATGTCGGCGGCGAGGTGCAGGAAGCGGCGGTGGCCGAGGGCGAGCAGATGGTCGGCGACCTGGCGTACGCCGTCGGCGATGTCGAGGTTGACGGTGGCGGCGCCGAGACTGCCGTGCGGGTCGCTGTCGAGCATCACGAGGGGGAGCTGGTCGCCGCGGATGACGGAGAGGGCGTCGGCGGCCATGGAGGAGGCGATCACGCCGTCGAGGGCCGCCTGTGCGGAGTGGAAGGGGTCCCTGGCGGGGCCGACGCCTTCGGGGGAGGGGTAGAGGACGACCCCGAAGCCGTGCTGGGCGGCGATGCGTGCGGCTCCGGTGTAGACCCCGGCGAAGAACTCGGTGGTCAGGGCGGGGACGACGAGGAGGACGGTACGGGTGCGGCCGAGGCGGAGGTTGCGCGCGGCGAGGTTGGGCCGGTAGCCGAGTTCCCGGGCGGCCTGGCGCACCCGTTCGGCGGTGGCCGCGGAGACGCGTCCGCGCCATTTGTCGCCGAGGACCAGGGAGACCGCGGCCTGGGAGACGCCGGCGGCCTGGGCGACATCGCGGCTGGTGGGTCGCGTGCTACCTGGTGCCACCGTGGGCCTGCTCTTTCGTCTGGACTCGTGGACAGCGCACATGGTACGTATGGCGAGCGAGGTTATACGTACAACGTCATCCGGGACCGACCCGGAAGCGGCCCCGGAAAGTACCCGAACGGGCTAGGGCAGAGCCCGGAATCGGCGCGGATGCGGCCCGGGGAGTGCCCGGACGGGGCGCGGAGACGGCTCGCGGGAGCGCGCGGAGGCCGTGCGCCGAGGACACGGAGAGAGGGCGGGATGGCCGCGGGTTATCTGGAGATCCTGAGGGCGAAGCACGCCGCGCGTCTGCTCGTCGGGACGCTCGTGGGCCGGCTGCCGAACGCCACCGCGGCGATCGCGGTGGTGCTGTTCGTGCGCGCCGAGGGCGGTACGTACAGCCTCGCGGGCGCTCTCGCGGCGGTGTACGGGGTGGCCAACGCCGCGGGGCAGCCGCTGCTCGGCCGGCTGGTCGACCTGCGCGGTCAGCCGCGCGTCCAGCTCCCCGCCGCGCTCGTCTCGGCCCTCGCCATGACCGCCTTCGCGCTGGCGGGCCTGGAGCCGCGCGTGGTGGCGTACACCGCGATGGCGGTCGCCGGGCTGTTCACGCCCCCTCTGGAGGGCGGTCTGCGGGCCCTGTGGCCGGGGGTGCTGCGCCGGGAGGAGCAGGTGCACACCGCGTACGCGATGGACGCGGTCGCCCAGGAGGTGATGTTCACCGTCGGGCCGCTGCTGGTGACGCTGTGCGCGTCCCTGTGGTCGGCCCGGGTCGCGCTCGTCGTGCTCAGTGCCGTGGGGGTGCTCGGCGCGCTGTCGGTGGTCGTCTCGCCGCCGTCGCGTGCGTGGCGGTCGGCGCCGCGCGCCGCGCACTGGCTGGGCGCCCTGCGCTCGCCGGGGCTGCTGGCGCTCCTCGGGGCGTTCCTGTTCGTCGGGATCGCGCTCGGTTCCATCACGGTGGCGGCGGTGTCGTACGCCGACGGTCACGGCGGGGACGCGGTGTACGGATGGCTGATGGCGGGGCTGGGGCTCGGCGCGCTCGCCGGGGGCACGCTGTACGGGGCGCGGCAGTGGCGCGGCACGCCGGAGCGGCGACTGCGCGTACTGGTGGGTCTCCTGGCGGTGTGTTATCTGCCGCTGGTGTCGGTGCCCGGTCCGGTGGCCATGGTCCTGCTGACGGTGCTGGCGGGGGTCTTCCTCGCACCGTGCCTCGCCTGCGCGTTCATCATCGTGGACCGGCATGCGCCGAGGGGGACGGTCACCGAGGCGTTCTCCTGGCTTGTGACGACTTTCACAGTGGGAGCGTCGGTCGGCACGGGCGTGACCGGGCCGGTGGTGCAGGCGGGCGGGGCCCTGTGGGGGTTCGCGGTGCCGGGTGTCGCGGGGGCGGTGTCGTTGCTGGTCCTGCTGCTCACCGGGCGGGTCCTGGCAGCTCCTGCGGAGGGTGTGGTGGGTGCGGCTTCATCGGAAAATGATCCAAACCGTGTGGTCGAACCCCGTTTCAGTTCGGGGGATCGGGCGTAATGTTCACTCATGGACCGCCGCATTTTCGGGCTGGAGAACGAGTACGGCGTCACGTGCACGTTCAGGGGACAGCGCCGCCTGTCGCCTGACGAGGTGGCGCGGTACCTCTTCCGCCGTGTCGTGTCATGGGGCCGCAGCAGCAATGTCTTTCTGCGCAACGGCGCCCGCCTCTATCTCGACGTGGGTTCACATCCGGAATACGCGACACCCGAATGTGACAACGTGATCGAACTCGTCACCCACGACAAGGCAGGCGAGCGCATTCTCGAGGGTCTGCTGGTCGACGCCGAGCGCCGCCTGCATGAGGAGGGAATCGCGGGTGACGTCTACCTCTTCAAGAACAACACGGACTCGGCGGGCAACTCCTACGGTTGCCACGAGAACTATCTGGTGGCGCGGCACGGGGAGTTCTCCCGGCTCGCGGACATCCTGATTCCGTTCCTGGTCACACGGCAGCTGCTGTGCGGCGCCGGCAAGGTGCTGCAGACCCCGCGGGGCGCGGTCTACTGCGTGAGCCAGCGCGCCGAGCACATCTGGGAGGGCGTCAGCTCGGCGACCACGCGTTCCCGGCCGATCATCAACACGCGGGACGAGCCGCACGCCGACGCCGAGCGCTACCGCCGGCTGCACGTCATCGTCGGCGATTCGAACATGTCCGAGACGACGATGCTGCTCAAGGTCGGCGCCACCGATCTCGTGCTGCGCATGATCGAGGCGGGCACGGTGATGCGCGACCTCACCCTGGAGAACCCGATCCGGGCCATCCGCGAGGTCAGCCATGACATCACGGGCCGCCGCAAGGTGCGCCTGGCGAGCGGCCGCGAGGCCTCCGCGCTGGAGGTCCAGCGCGAGTACTACGAGAAGGCCGTGGACTTCTGCGAGCGCCGCGGCATCCGTACGGGGACGGTCGAGCAGGTCCTGGAGCTGTGGGGCCGTACGCTGGACGCGATCGAGTCGGAGGACCTGGACCGGATCGGTACCGAGATCGACTGGGTGATGAAGTACCAGCTCATCGAGCGGTATCGCGCCAAGCACAACATGACGATGTCGCATCCGCGGGTCGCGCAGATAGACCTCGCCTATCACGACATCCACCGTCGTCGCGGCCTGTACTACCTGCTGGAAAAGAAAGGCCAAGCCGCCCGGATCTGCAATGACTTGAAGATCTTCGAGGGCAAGTCGGTCCCCCCGCAGACCACTCGGGCGCGGCTGCGCGGCGACTTCATCCGGCGTGCGCAGGAACAGCGCCGCGATTTCACGGTCGACTGGGTGCATCTCAAGCTGAACGACCAGGCGCAGCGGACCGTGTTGTGCAAGGACCCGTTCCGTTCGGTCGACGACCGGGTGGAGAAGCTGATCGCCGGAATGTGAGCGACGCGTTCCCGCTGACAGCCGGAACGCAACGCGGGCGCCGTACGTTTGCCGTGCGGCGCCCTTCGCACGCCGTAGAGTTGCGCGCACGCCAACCGTCAAGATCGACCGATACGAGGCCCCATCGTGCGCCGACGCTCGCTGCTTTTTGCCACTCTGCCCGCCGGACTGGTCACGCTCGCCGGATGCGGCGACAGCGGATCCGGAAAGAGCAAGACCGGCACCAGTCCGTCCCCCTCGGCCTCGGCTCCGTCCGCCGCGCCGCCGCCGAAGATCGTCGAAGGGCCGCTGCCGGCGATCACCGCCGGAGCCAAGTTCGACGAGAAGCCGACCGTGGCGAAGGGCTCCGGCTCCCCGTCCAAGGACCTGGCGGTCAAGACGGTGATCGCGGGCGGCGGCACGACGGTCGCGGAGAACGATTACATCCAGGCGAACTACCTGGGCCAGACCTGGGACACGGCGAAGGTCTTCGACAATTCCTACGACCGCAAGACGCCGCTGGTCATCCAGCTCGCCCAGGGCGGCATCATCGACGGCTGGCGGTACGCGCTCCAGGGCAAGAAGGTGGGCAGCCGGGTCCTGATGGCCGTGCCTCCGACCTGGGGCTACGGCGCGCAGGGCAACCCCCAGGCGGGCATCAAGGGCAGCGACACGCTGGTGTTCGTGGTGGACATCAAGAACTCGTTCAACGCGAAGAGCTCCGCCAAGGGCAAGGCCGTGGCGCAGAACGACGCGAACCTGCCGAAGGTCGGCACCAACACCGACGGCAAGGCCCCGTCCATCGACGTCCCCAAGGTGAAGGCTCCCACGGGCCTGGTCGCGAAGTACGTGATCGAGGGGGACGGCGACCAGGTCGCGGCGGACAGCACCGTCCTCGTGCAGTACAAGGGCGTGCTGTGGGACACCGGCAAGGAGTTCGACTCGACGTACGGCCGCGGGCAGCTGACGTCGTTCTCGTTGCAGCAGGTCGTCAAGGGCTGGGCCGAGGGCCTCACCGGCAAGAAGGTGGGCAGCCGGGTCCTGGTCGTCGTCCCGCCGAAGCTGGGATACGGCGACAACCCGCCCCAGGGCAGCGGCATCAAGAAGGACTCCACGCTGGTCTTCTCGGTGGACATCCTGGCGAAGATGTAGCCCGCGCGGTGATGTCAGAATGTCGGTCTTGCCGCAACGGCTTCAACCCCAACCAGCAGGAGTTTTTGACGTGAGCATCGAGAAGCCCGAGATCGACTTCCCGGGCGGCGAGCCGCCGGCCGACCTCGAGATCCAGGACATCTGGGAGGGCGACGGTCCGGAGGCGAAGGCGGGCGACACCGTCTCCGTCCACTACGTGGGCGTGGCCTTCTCCACCGGTGAGGAGTTCGACGCGTCCTGGAACCGCGGCGCCCCGCTGAACTTCCAGCTCGGTGTCGGCCAGGTCATCAAGGGCTGGGACCAGGGCGTGCAGGGCATGAAGGTCGGCGGCCGCCGCCAGCTGATCATCCCTCCGCACCTCGCCTACGGCGACCGGGGCGCCGGCGCCCGCATCAAGCCCGGCGAGACGCTGATCTTCGTCTGCGACCTGGTCGCGGTCTGAGCCGAGCCCTGACCGCGGGCGCCCGCTCGGGTCCGGGACCGGCCGAGCGGTGTTCCGGGCCCGGTCCGGGACGGGCGGCACCGTCACAGGGGGCATGACGTTCGCCGCTCCCGGTGCGCTCCCGCCCGTCAGGGGCGGGCGGGAGCCGGATCCTCGTCTCCGAGGCCCGGAGGGGGTCCCGGACCCACGGCCGGGGAACGGCACCGCGCCAACCCGGACCCGGACGGGTTCCGGGCCCGCCCGGAGCGGTCCGGCACGGGCGCGGCCGAGGCGCCGCGGGCGATCGGAACCGATCAACTTGCGCCCATGCCCGTGCGGGCATGGGCGCTCGGCTTTGCCCTGCCCCGTGCGAGCGGTACGGTCGTTGATCGTAAGCACCATAGGGGAGGCGAAGGGCGTCGATGGCCATTGCCAAGGCCGAGCGGCTGATGAACCTGGCGCTGTGTCTGCTCGGGACGCGGCGGGCGCTCAGCAAGCGTGAGCTGCGCGAGTCCATCGAGGCCTACCTCGAGGCGGGGTCGGACGACTCCTTCAACCGGATGTTCGAGCGCGACAAGGACGATCTGCGCGAGCTGGGCCTGGTCATCGAGACCGTGGAGAACCTGGACGCCGAGATCGGCTATCTCGCCCGCCATGACAGCAACCGGCTCCCGCCCATCACCCTCGACGCCGAGGAGGCCGCCGCTCTCGGGCTCGCCGCCAAGGTGTGGCAGCAGGCCCGGCTGGCCGGTGCGGCGAGTGGCGCGCTGCAGAAGCTGCGCGCCGCGGGCCTGCCCGAGGACGTCGACCCGTACGAGGTCCATGGCGCCCTGGAGCCCCGTATCCCCGTGCACGAGGCCGCCTTCGAGCCGCTGATGCTGGCCTGCCGCGACCGCCGCCCCGTCGTCTTCGAGTACCGCAAGGCCACCGCTGCCCGCCCCGAGCCGCGGCACGTCGAGCCCTGGGCGCTGGAGTGCTGGCGCGGCCACTGGTATCTGGCCGGCTGGGACCGTGACCGGGGCGCGGAGCGTGTCTTCCGGCTGTCCCGGATCACCGGCAAGGTGCGCAGCCGCGGCGGCGGCTTCACCGTACAGATGCCGGACGTGGTCACGGTCCGTGAGACCGTCGCGAGCTGGGCGGGGGAGACCGCGGACCGCTCGGCCCGGATCCGGCTGCGTACGGGCGCCGGGTACCCCCTTCGGGCGAAGGCCACCTCGGTACGGGAACTCGGAGACGGCTGGGACGAGTTGGAGATTCCGTACGGGCACGGCCTCGATGCCTGGCTGGTCGAGTTCGGGCCCGATGTGGTGGTCCTGGAGCCCGCCGAGCTGCGGGCCGACGTGGTGGACCGGCTGCGTGCCGTGGCCAAGGGCTGAGAAGGGACGGAGCACAGTGGCAGCCAAGCCGGCCAGATCCGCGAACGCCATCGACCAGACCCGGCGGATGCTCTCCCTGGTGACCTACCTGCGGGAGCGCCCCGGTGCGCGTATCGAGGACGTCGCCCGGGCCTTCGGGATCACCGAGGACGAGCTGGTCTCGGACCTCGATGTGCTGCCCATGTGCGGCACCAGCTTCCGCGGCGGCGATCTGCTCGACATCGACACCGACGGTGAGCGCATCTGGTGGCACAACCCGGCCGCCCTCGGGGCGGAGGCCGCCGAGCCCCTGCGGCTGGCCGCCGACGAGGCGACCGCGCTGCTCGTCGCCGCGCGGGCGGTGGCCACCCTGCCCGGACTGCGCGAGAGCGACCGGCAGGCACTGCTGCGCGCCACCGCCAAGGTGGAGACCGCCGCCGGTGAGGCCGCGGGCGCCAGTTCACGCCTGTCGGTGACGTTCGAGTCGGAGGGCGGTGTCTTCGCGGACGTCGACCGTGCGATCTCCGAGCGCCGCCGGCTGTGGATCCGCTACTACTCGCCGGCCCGTGACGAGGTCACCGAGCGCGAGATCGACCCGATCCGCCTGGTCAGCGTCGGCCACACCTATGTGGAGGCGTGGTGCCGCCGCTCCGAGGCGCGCCGTACCTTCCGGCTCGACCGGGTCGCCGAGATCAGGATCCTGGACGAGCCGTCGGCGCCGCCGGAGGTGGAGCTGCGGGATCTGTCGGAAGGGCTCGTCCAGCCCGCCGCCGAGGACCCCGAGGTGGTCGTCGAGGTCGGCCCGGGCGGGCGCTGGGTCGCCGAGTACTACCCGCACGACAGCGCGGAGGAGCTGCCGGACGGCGGGCTGCGCATCACCTTGCGGACCCCGGACCCGGCGTCGCTGCGACGGCTGGCGCTGCGGCTCGGGCGGGACGGCCGGATCGTGTCGCCGCCGGACCTCGCGGAGAGCGCCCGCCGGGCGGCCGGTGAGGCGCTCGGGGCGTACGACGGGCCGGACGGAGTTCAGGACGGGCTGTACGACAGGCAGGAGCAGGGGCTGTGACCACGTCGGCGATGTCTGGTGCGTCGGAGCAGTCGGGTGCCTCGGCCGGTGCGCCGCAGGCGCCCGGGGCGGCGGAGATGTCGGTGCGGACGGCGTTCGCCGGCATGCGACGGGTGGCCGACGTGGTGTTCAGAGCCGGGTGCCCGGACTGCCGGGCCCGTTTCGAACTGGGCGCGAGCGCGTTGCGGCTGGCGATCGGCGCCAGCAGCAGGACGACGTTCTACTCCTTCACCTGCCCCGAGTGCGGCGCGTCCGTGCGCAAGCCGGCGGGGGAGCGCATCGTCGAACTCCTCACCGGCGGCGGGGTGCGGACGCTCCGGCTGCACTCGACGGTCTAGGCTCGGGTCCATGTTCTGGCCGATGCTGGCGATCGCCCTGGGGTTCCTGGGGCTCGCGATTCTGGGTGTGCTCGCGGTCCGGGTCTTCCTGGAGGCAGAGCGCCTCGGGCGGCAGGTCGCCGACTCCGCGCGCCGTATCAACCGCGCCGCGGACGAGCTGGAACGGGCGGCGGTGGGCGCCGCGCAGGCCGCGGACCGGATATGAGGCGCCCCAAGGATTACGCAATCAGTCACTTCGCCCTGTCTCGTTGCCACCATGGACCGGTACCCTGCTGATCGCGGCCCGGAGAACGAGGCGCGGTCCGCAGACCGGGAGTACGCACAGGGATTGCCTCGCGTTCACCCCTGAGCGTTACGATCGCTGACACGGAGGTCGGACGCATGTCCGACTGATCGGACAGCACCCCCACCCAAGCCGCCTCGGTGAGAAGGTAAAGACTTATGTTCGGAAGGCTCGGCGCTCCCGAGATCATTCTCATCCTCGTCGTCATCGTCCTGCTGTTCGGCGCGAAGAAGCTTCCGGACATGGCGCGCTCCCTCGGCAAGTCGGCGCGCATCCTGAAGAGCGAGGCGAAGGCGATGAAGGAGGACGGCAAGCCGTCCGCCCCGGCCGGCCCGCCGAACGACGAGCAGCCCTCGGCCCAGCGCACGATCCAGGCCGCGCCCGGCGATGTGACCAGCTCCCGCCCGGTCAACGAGCCGACGGACACGACCCAGCGCTGAGGTGAGGACCGGAGACCTCCGGTCCACTGCATGAGATGAGGATGTGGGTTGCTCACGTCTGCCCGCAAACAGGAGAAGGACGCCGAGGGGCGGATGCCCCTCGCAGACCACTTGCGTGAGCTGCGCAACCGGCTCGCCAAGGCGGTCCTGGCCGTCATCCTGGTCACGATCGTCGCGGCCTTCTTCTACAACGACATCATCAACTTCCTCACCAAGCCGATCCTCGACTCGGTCGGCTGCGGGAAGACCTTCGAGGAACTGGCGAAGTCCTCCGACCACGGCCAGCAGTGCGCGCGGATCACGATCAACGGCCTGCTCGCGCCGTTCACCCTGGCGCTGCAGGTCTCGCTGATGGCCGGCGTGGTGTTCGCCTCGCCGGTCTGGCTGTACCAGCTCTGGGCGTTCGTCGCCCCGGGTCTGCACAAGCACGAGAAGAAGTACGCCTACGGGTTCGTCGGCACCGGCGTCCCGCTCTTCCTCGGCGGTGCCTACTTCGCGTACAAGGTGCTGCCCACCACCGCGAAGGTACTGATCGGCTTCACACCGTCCGGCGTGGACAACCTGCTGCCGCTCGACGAACTGCTCCAGCTCGTCACGCGCATGGTGCTCGTCTTCGGTCTCTCCTTCGAGCTGCCGCTCCTGCTGATCATGCTCAACCTCACAGGTGTGCTCTCCGGCAAGCGCATGCTCGGGTGGTGGCGCGGCATGATCCTCGGCATCACGGTCTTCGCGGCCTTCGCCACCCCCAGCACCGACCCGCCGACGATGCTGGCACTCGCCGTACCGATCTGGGTGCTGTACTTCGGAGCGGTCGTCTTCGCCCTGCTGAACGACCGGCGAAAGTCCCGTGCCGAGGCGGCGGGCCCCAGCCCTGACGAGGCGTCCGACCTGGACCTCACACCGGAGGACATCGACGGGGTCGAGAGCGTCACCGCGAGCCGGGCGCTGCCGGAGTCGTCGAGCACGGACCGGGTCAACGGATACGACGATGTGACGTGACCGCCCGGACGCGGTGCGTGGAGTGCTGACCGAGGCCGTGGGCCCGCCGACGAGACCGGCGGGCCCACGGCCGTCCGCACTCCCGCGGAGTCCGCGATCCGGATAATGATCGTCGTGTTGTCAGTGGTGCCCGGTACGCTCGAAAGCACGATGACACAGGACCTCTCACCGGCCGAGCGGTATGCGGCAGCACGCAGGCGCGCCGCCGAGCAGGCCACCGCGCTCGCCTCCTTCCGCGAGATGTACGACTTCGGCCTCGATCCCTTCCAGATCGAGGCCTGCCAGGCGCTCGAAGCGGGCAAGGGCGTTCTGGTGGCCGCGCCCACCGGCTCCGGCAAGACGATCGTCGGCGAGTTCGCCGTCCACCTGGCCCTGCGCCAGGGCAAGAAGTGCTTCTACACGACACCCATCAAGGCCCTGTCGAACCAGAAGTACTCCGACCTGTGCCGTCGCTACGGCACGGAGAAGGTCGGCCTCCTCACCGGCGACAACAGCGTCAACGCCGACGCCCCGGTGGTCGTGATGACGACAGAGGTCCTGCGGAACATGCTGTACGCGGGCTCCCAGACCCTCCTCGGCCTCGGCTATGTGGTCATGGACGAGGTGCACTACCTCTCCGACCGCTTCCGCGGCGCCGTCTGGGAGGAAGTGATCATCCACCTGCCCGAGTCGGTGACGCTGGTGTCGCTGTCGGCGACCGTCTCCAACGCCGAGGAGTTCGGCGACTGGCTCGACACCGTCCGCGGCGACACCGAGGTGATCGTCTCCGAGCACCGGCCCGTGCCGCTGTTCCAGCACGTGCTGGCCGGCCGCAGGATGTACGACTTGTTCGAGGAGGGCGAGGGCCACAAGAAGGCCGTCAACCCCGACCTCATGCGCCTGGCCAGGATGGAGGCCACCCGCCCGTCGTACCAGGACCGCAGACGCGGCCGGTCGCTGCGCGAGGCCGACCGCGAGCGGGAGCGCAGACAGCGTTCCAGGGTGTGGACGCCGAGCCGGCCCGAGGTGATCGAGCGGCTCGACGCCGAGGGCCTGCTGCCCGCGATCACGTTCATCTTCAGCCGGGCCGCCTGCGAGGCCGCCGTCGAGCAGTGCCTGTACGCGGGCCTCAGGCTCAACGACGAGGAGGCCCGGGAGAAGGTGCGGGCGCTCGTCGAGGAGCGCACCGCCTCCATCCCCGCCGAGGACCTGCACGTGCTCGGCTACTACGAGTGGCTGGAGGGCCTGGAGCGCGGTATCGCCGCCCACCACGCGGGCATGCTGCCGACGTTCAAGGAGGTCGTCGAGGAGCTGTTCGTCCGGGGCCTGGTGAAGGCGGTGTTCGCCACCGAGACCCTCGCGCTCGGCATCAACATGCCCGCCCGCTCCGTGGTGCTGGAGAAGCTCGTCAAGTGGAACGGCGAGCAGCACGCCGACATCACCCCCGGCGAGTACACCCAGCTCACCGGTCGGGCCGGCCGCCGCGGCATCGACATCGAGGGTCACGCGGTCGTGCTGTGGCAGCGCGCCATGAGCCCCGAGCACCTCGCCGGCCTGGCGGGCACGCGGACGTATCCACTGCGCTCCAGCTTCAAGCCGTCGTACAACATGGCCGTGAACCTGGTCGAGCAGTTCGGCCGGCACCGCTCCCGTGAACTGCTGGAGACGTCCTTCGCGCAGTTCCAGGCCGACAAGTCGGTCGTCGGCATCTCGCGCCAGGTGCAGCGCAACGAGGAGGGGCTGACCGGCTACAAGGAGTCCATGACCTGCCACCTCGGCGACTTCGACGAGTACGCGCGGCTGCGCCGCGAACTCAAGGACCGCGAGACGGAGCTGGTCCGGCAGGGCGCGGCCCAGCGGCGCGCCGAGGCCGCCGTCGCCCTGGAGAAACTCAAGCCCGGTGACGTCATCCATGTGCCGACCGGCAAGTACGCGGGCCTGGCTCTGGTGCTGGACCCCGGACTTCCCGCCGGCCGGGCGGGCGGCAACCGCGGCCTGGAGTACCACGACGGCCCGCGCCCGCTGGTCCTCACCGTCGAACGGCAGGTCAAGCGGCTGGCGTCGATGGACTTCCCGGTGCCCGTGGAGGCGCTGGAGCGGATGCGCATCCCGAAGTCGTTCAACCCCCGCTCGCCGCAGTCCCGACGCGACCTCGCCTCCGCCCTGCGCACCAAGGCCGGGCACATCCCGCCGGAGCGGCAGCGCAAGAAGCGCTCCGCGGCCGCCGACGACCGCGAGATCGCCCGGCTGCGCACCGCCCTGCGCTCCCACCCCTGCCACGGGTGCAACGAGCGTGAGGACCACGCCCGTTGGGCCGAGCGCTACCACCGCCTGATGCGCGACACCTCCCAGCTGGAGCGCCGTATCGAGGGCCGGACGAACACCATCGCCCGCACCTTCGACCGCATCGTCGCCCTGCTCACCGAGCTGGACTACCTGCGCGGCGACGAGGTGACCGAACACGGAAAGCGCCTCGCGCGGCTGTACGGCGAACTGGACCTGCTGGCCAGCGAATGCCTGCGCGAGGGCGTCTGGGAGGGGCTCGCCCCGGCCGAACTGGCCGCCTGCGTCTCGGCGTTGGTGTACGAGGCCCGGGTGGGGGACGACGCGATGGCGCCGAAGCTGCCGTCCGGCAGGGCCAAGGCCACACTCGGCGAGATGGTGCGCATCTGGGGCCGGCTCGACGGCCTGGAGGAGGAGTTCCGCATCAACCAGTCCGAGGGGGTGGGCCAGCGCGAGCCCGACCTGGGCTTCGCCTGGGCCGCCTACATGTGGGCGAGCGGCAAGGGCCTCGACGAGGTCCTGCGCGAGGCCGAGATGCCGGCCGGTGACTTCGTGCGCTGGTGCAAGCAGGTCATCGACGTCCTCGGCCAGATCGCGGCGGCTGCGCCCGTCGAGGGCTCCACGGTGGCGAAGAACGCGCGCAGGGCGGTCGACAGCCTCCTGCGCGGTGTCGTCGCCTACTCCTCGGTGGGCTGAGCGGCCACACCCGGCAGGGCAGGCCACCGGCCGGCCCACGCCCTCGGGCGGCGTCCGGACCACCTGAACGAGACGGTCCGGACGCCGCCCGTCGCCTGGGGGAGCCGTCCGGGGTGGTCCGCCGGGGGCCGTGCGGCGTCCGGAAGAGTCGCTCGGGGCGGTTCGGGGGCCGCGTGAGGTCCGGGAGGCCGGCCGGCGTCCGGAAGGGCTGTTCCACGTTCCGGGCAGCCGCTCGGGGTGGCGGTCTGTGGGGCCGCCCGATGCGCGGGGGAGCCGCCCCGGGGTGGTCCGGGAGGCCGGCCGGCGTCCTGAAAGGCTGCCCGTCGCTTCGGACAGCCGCCGGGCAGCCCTTCGGTCAGCGGTCGAGATAGGCCCGCCAGCCCCCGTACGCCGTGATGTCCTCGGCGTCCTTCAGGGCGGCGGGCTCGCACAGGAAGCCCGGGACCCGGCTGCCGTCGGCGAGTTCCACACTGCCCAGGGCCATCGGCCGGGGCAACTCGGCGAGCAGGCGGCCGAGGCCCTCCGCCGGCAGACGCCACACCTCCGTCTCGATCGCGGCACCTCCCGCACCGACCCGGACCAGGCCGGGCTTGGGCGGCGCGGTCGACAGGGCGTGCAGCCGGTAGACGGGTGCGGTCGTCGTCGTACGGTCCCGGCGGGCGCCCAGCGCGAGGAGCTGCGGGTTGAGGGGCTGCCCCGACAGATGGGCGCCGACCACCGCCAGCCGGGTCTCCGCTCGCAGCAGGCCGGCGACCCGGGCCAGCCGCTCGTCCGTGAACGCCGGACCGATCAGCATCACACCGAAGGGCAGCCCGCCCACCTCGCCCGCGGGAACGGCGACCGCGGCCAGGCCGAAGAGATTGGTGGAGTTGGTGAAGCGGCCGAGGCGGGCGTTCACGCCCAGCGGGTCGGCGGCGACCTCGGCGAGGGTCGGGTGGCCCGGGGCGGTGGGCAGCATCAGCGCGTCCGCGTCGCCCAGTTCGGCGAGGGCCCGGGCGCGCAGTGCGGCGAGCCGGTCCAGGTCGGCGAAGAGCCGGTGGGCCGGGATACCGCGGGCGCGGGCGATGATGCCGGCGACGGCCGGATCGAGCCCGCCCCCGCCATCGGCGATCACCTTGTCGACAAAGGCCCCCACGGCCGTGTACCGCTCGGCGACGAACGCGCCCTCGTACAGCAGGGCCGCGGCCTCGGTGAAGGGGGTGAGGTCGAGGACGCGCACCTCGGCGCCCGACGCGAGGAGCTGCCGTACCGCCGCCTCGTACGCCTCGCCCCAGCCGTCGTCCAGCTCGCCGAGCCGCTCGCGGTCCGCGACCGCGACACGCCACGGGCCGGGGGCGCGCCCGGGCGGGGCGGGCAGCTCGTGGGCGGGCGCCGCCGCCATGTGCGCCAGCGCCCGCTCGGCCTCCGGGAGGGTGCGGGCGAACACCGTGACGCAGTCGAGCGAGGCACAGGCCGGGACGACTCCGGTGGTCGGGACCAGGCCGCGGGTGGGCTTCAGCCCGACGATGCCGTTGAACGCGGCCGGAACCCGGCCCGAACCGGCGGTGTCCGTGCCCAGGGCGAAGTCGACGACGCCGAGGGCCACCGCGACGGCCGAGCCGGAGCTGGAACCGCCGCTGATCCGGGCCGGGTCATGGGCGTTGCGGACGGCGCCGTAGGGGGACCGGGTGCCGACCAGACCCGTGGCGAACTGGTCGAGGTTCGTGGTGCCCAGCACGATGGCGCCCGCCGCCCGCAGCCGGGCGACGACCGGGGCGTCGGCCTCGGGCCGGTACGCGTACGCCGGGCAGCCCGCCGTGGTGGGCAGGCCCGCGACGTCGATGTTGCCCTTCACGGCGAAGAGCAGCCCGGCCAGCGGGAGCCGCTCGCCGGCGGCCACCCGCTCGTCGACGGTCCGCGCCTGAGCCTCGACCTCCTCGCGCGGGCGCAGGCCGATCCAGATCTCGGGGCGGTCCACGGCCTCGATCCGGGCATAGGCGTCGCGGATCCGGGACTCGGTGGGGGACATCGGTGCTCCTTGTGTCGCGGCTCAGTGGGCGGCGGGGGCCAGGACGACCAGCGCCGTCCCCGCCTCCACCTGGTCGCCCGGACTCGCCAGGACCTGTGTCACCACGCCGTCCATCGGCGCGTGCACCCTGGACTCCATCTTCATCGCCTCCAGCGCCAGCAGCGGCTGTCCCGACGTCACCCGGTCCCCCGGTGCGACGAGCAGGTGCCACACGGACGCGGCGAACTCGGCCTCGACCAGCCGCCCGCCCGCCGGGAGCGCGACCTCGGTGGGGGCGGGCGCCGGCGCGGCCACCGCCTCGGCCCGGGCGAACTCGCCCGCCGCCTCCCAGGCGTCGCGTTCCGCGGCGAACGCGGCACGCTGGCGGGACCGGAACGCGGCGATCGCCTCGGCGTTCTCCGCGAGGAACGCCCGGTGCCGGGCCAGGGAGAACTCGCCCTCCTCGATCCGCGGGACGAAGCGGCCCGAGGTGATGTCCGCGCGCAGCTCCAGCAGTTCGTCCGCGTCCACCGGGTACCACCGGATGCGGTCGAAGAACCGCAGCAGCCAGGGTGAGCCGGGCTCGAACGCGCCCCGCTGCCGCCATCCCGACCACACCTGTGTCGTACGGCCCACGAACTGGTAGCCGCCGGGGCCCTCCATGCCGTAGACGCACAGGTAGGCCCCGCCGATGCCGACCGAGTTCTCGGCGGTCCAGGTGCGGGCCGGGTTGTACTTCGTCGTGACGAGGCGGTGGCGCGGGTCCAGGGGGGTGGCCACGGGCGCGCCGAGGTACACATCGCCCAGGCCCAGGACCAGGTACTCCGCGTCGAAGACGGTGCGGTACACGTCCTCGACCGAGTCCAGGCCGTTGACCCGGCGGATGAACTCGATGTTCCACGGGCACCAGGGCGCGTCGTCACGGACGCCCGCCATGTAGCGGGCGATGGCCTCGCGGGTGGCCGGGTCGTCCCAGGACAGGGGGAGATGGACCGTCCGGGACGGCACGACCAGGGCGTCGGTGGGCGGCAGGGCCGCGACCAGCTCCCGTACGGCGGCCAGCAGGTCCCGCTGCGGGAGTCGGGCCGGGTCGGTTCGGACCTGGAGGGAGCGGATGCCGGGCGTCAGGTCCGTGACGCCGTCCAGCGAGGCCCCGGACACCGCCTCCATCAGCGCGTGCACCCGCATCCGCAGCGCCAGGTCGAGCTGCATCGGCCCGAACTCGACCAGCAGGTTGTCGTCGCCGCTGCGGCGATAGGTCACATCGCCGTCCCGGGCCAGCACCCCGCCGTCCACGATCGTGGGCCGCGGCCCTCCGTCGTCGGCCAGCGGCGTGAAGCGGACCGTGTCGCCGGGGCGGAGCTGGCCGAGCTTCCAGCGCTCGCCCGTCGCCACCGTCGCCGGGCAGACGAACCCGCCGAGCGAGGGGCCGTCCGGGCCGAGCAGGACCGGCATGTCTCCCGTGTAGTCGACGGCGCCGACCGAGTACGGGGTGTCGTGGATGTTGGAGGGGTGCAGGCCCGCCTCCCCGCCGTCCGGACGGGCCCAGCGCGGCTTGGGACCCACCAGGCGGACGCCGGTGCGCGCCGAGTTGAAGTGGACCTTCCACGGCGCGGCGTAGAAGTCGTGGATGTCGTCCTCGGTGAAGAACTCCGGTGCCGCGTGCGGGCCTTCCAGGGCGCCGAGCAGCCAGGTCGAGCCGAAAACGGGGCGGTTGGCCGGCGGGACCGGGCTGCCCGCGGTCACCGCGCCGCCGTGCAGGACGTCACCCGTGCGCAGCGCCCGGCCGCCGTGGCCGCCGAACCGGCCCAGGGTGAAGGTGCCGGAGCTGCCCAGGAACGTCGGGACGTCCAGGCCGCCGCCCGCGAACAGCACATAGGTCCGCAGGCCGTGCTCGGCGGGTGCCCCGATCTCCAGTACGGCGCCGGCGGGCACGGTCACCGGCTCCCACTGGGGGACCGGTGCGCCGTCGACCGTCACGGATGCCGGGGCGCCCGTGACGCACACGGTCGTGGGGTGGGTGCAGCGCAGCGCCGGCCCCTGGAGCGTGCACTCCAGCCCGGGCGCGCCGGCCGGGTTGCCGAGCGCCTGGTTGCCGAGCCGGAAGGACAGGTCGTCCATCGGGCCACTCGGCGGTACGCCCACCTGCCAGTAGCCGGTGCGGCCCGGCCAGTCCTGGACGGTGGTGAGTGTCCCGGCCGACAGGACCTCGATGCGCGGGGTGGGGTCGGTGACGGCGGCGAGGGTCGCCGTGGAGTGGGCGGCCGTGCGGACGTCCCGGTCGGTGAGGGCCGCCCGCACCAGTCCCAGGTTGGTCTCGATGCCGTCGACCCGGGTCCGGGCCAGGGCCTCGTCCAGCCGTCGGAGCGCCTGCTCCCGGTCCGGTCCGCGGGCGACCACCTTGGCGAGCAGGGGGTCGTAGGCGGTGGTGACCTCGGTGCCCGTCTCCACCCAGCCGTCCACCCGGACGCCGCGGGGGAACTCGACGCGGGTCAGCAGGCCCGCGCTGGGCCGGTGGCCGCGCGAGGGGTCCTCCGCGTACAGACGGGCCTCGACGGCATGGCCGCGGGGCGGCCCCGGGTCCCGTACGACGTCCCGGTCGCCGCGCGCCAGCCGCAGCATCCAGGCGACGAGGTCCACCCCGTAGATCTCCTCGGTGACCGGGTGCTCCACCTGGAGGCGGGTGTTGACCTCCAGGAAGTACGCCTCCTCGCGGGCCGCGTCGTACACGAACTCCACGGTGCCGGCCGAGCGGTAGCCCACCGACGCGCACAGGTCGCGCGCCGCCGCGGCCAGTCGGGCGCGCACCCGCGCGGGCAGCCCGGGCGCCGGTGCCTCCTCCACCACCTTCTGGTTGCGGCGTTGCAGGGAGCAGTCGCGGTCGCCGAGGGTGACGACGCGGCCCCGGCCGTCGCCGAAGACCTGCACCTCGACATGGCGGGCGTGCTCGACGAGCCGTTCCAGGAAGACGCCCGGGGTGGTGAACGAGGCGGCGGCCACCCGCTGCACCCGCTCCCACGCCTCGGTCAGTTCGGCGGCGGAGCGGCAGGCCGACATGCCGATGCCGCCGCCCCCGCCGGTCGCCTTGAGCATCACGGGATAGCCGATCGCGGACGCCTGACGGAGCGCCTCGTCCAGACCGGGGAGCAGGCCCGTGCCCGGCGCCAGCGGGACGCCCGCCGCCTCGGCGGCCGCGCGCGCCGTGTGCTTCGCGCCGAACAGCTCCAACTGCTCGGGTGTGGGCCCGACGAACGCGATCCCCGCGTCCTCGCAGCGACGTGCGAACACCGCGTCCTCGGACAGGAATCCGTACCCGGGGTGGATCGCGCCGGCGCCCGTGTCCTTGGCGGCCTTCAGCACCAGGTCCGCATCGAGGTACGACTCCTTCGCGGGCGCGGGGCCCAGCCGCACGGCCTGGTCGGCGAGGCGGACGTGGGGCGCCGAGCGGTCCGCGTCGGAGTACACCGCGACCGTGCGCAGGCCGAGTTCGCGGGCGGTGCGGATGACGCGGACGGCTATCTCGCCCCGGTTGGCGACCAGCAGGGTCCCAAAGCTCATACGGCGGCCCCGATCGTCATCTCCACCGCGGTCGGCTCGAAGCCGTTGCAGGGGTTGTTGATCTGGGGGCAGTTGGAGACCAGGACCAGCACGTCGCGTTCGGCGCGCAGGGTCAGGGACAGCCCCGGGGCCGAGATGCCGTCGACGATGCCGAGGGTTCCGTCCTTCTCCACGGGCACGTTCATGTACCAGTTGACGTTGGAGACCAGATCGCGCTTGCCGAGGCCGTACCGGGCGCCCTCCGCGAGGAAGTTGTCCACGCAGGCGTGCTGCGACCAGGTGTGGTGCCCGTACCGCAGGGTGTTGGACTCCTTGGAGCAGGCACCGCCGACCGTGTCGTGCCGGCCCACTTCGTCGGCGACGACGGTCATCAGGGCGGTGTGCTCGTTGGAGAGCAGCACGCTGCCGGTGGTCAGGAAGATGTTCCCCTGCGCGTGGATCGTGTCGGGGGCGCTGTAGCGGACGGCGGTGTCATGGGCGTCGTACACGAGGAAGTCGACGGCCTGGTTGCCGTGCAGGTCGGTGATGGTCAGTGTCTCGCCGGTGCGGACGACGGCCGACCAGGCGGCGCGGGCAGGGACGACGGTCTTCATGCGAGCCCCCTCGCGGTGAGGAATTCGGCGGTGTTGAGGAAGGCGCGGCGGCCCTCCGGGGTGGCCTCCCACAGCGGGTCGCCGGGGCGTGTCGCCGCCGAGCGCCAGGCGAGGACCTCCAGGGGGGTGCAGACGTAGTCGGGGCGCGGGTCGGCCGGGTGCGGGACATTGGCGAGGAGCACCGTGACGTCCTGCTCGGCGCGCAGGGTGACGCTGCCGCCCGGTCCGCTGGAGCCCGTGAAGTCGAGGGCGCCGTCGGCCCGGACCGCCACGCCCTGGAAGAACGACAGCGAGGGCGGCAGATCACGGGGTTCCAGGCCGTTCTTGGCGGCGGCCAGCTTGAACAGCTCGCGTCCGGCGGGGGACGCGGACTGCGGGGCGCCGTCGCCGTAGCGCTGTGTGGTGCGTACGAGGGTGGAGGTGCCGCACAGCGCGTCGTGCCGGCCGGAGGTGTCGGTGACCACCGAGGCGAGCACCCGGCCCTGGTCGGACAGCAGCAGCTTTCCCTCGCCGAGGTAGGCGTTCCACTGCACCTTGACCGTGTCGGCGACGTTCAGCCGCTCCCAGGGGCGGTCGGCGGCGTACAGCAGGAGGTGGGCGCAGGCGTCACCGTGCGAGTCGGTCAGACGCAGCTCGGTGCCGCGGGCCAGGACCCGGTGGGTGTAGTTGCCGCCGGCGACGGTCTCCGCCCACACCAGGTGGCCCGCCGCGCAGGGCGGTGCCGGCCAGGCGCTCGCGGGTACGACGGGCATGGACTCGGCTCGGGTGCCCTCCTGCGCCCGCGCGTGATCGCGGGCTCCGTAGGTGGTCGCTGTCGCCATCGCGGGACCTCCGGGTGATCCGGTGACTGGGGGATCCGGTGACTGCTCCGGGTTATTTCTGTCGCGCGACAGAAATTAGGGGCGGGACGGGTCATGCCCGTGTCCCGGCTGTTGCCGGCCGGTTACCGACCCCTCACCGGCGGGGCCGTACGGCTGGGGCCCGCGCTCTGGCCCCTCGTCGGGATCGCCGGGTGTCTTCCTGTGCGAGGATCGAGCGCATGGGAACGGGTGGCGGGCGGCGGGTCGGCAGGCCGCGGGTGGCGCGGCGGCCCGACAGCGGGCTCTCGCCGCGCGATGAACTCCTCGCCGCAGCCGCCGAGTTGTTCACCACGCGCGGGTACGCGGCCACCACCACCCGGGCCGTCGCCGAACGGGCCGGGATGCGGCAGGCGTCCATGTACCACTACGTCTCCGGCAAGGAGGAGCTGCTCGCCGAGCTGCTGGAGTCGACGGTCACGCCCTCACTGGCCCGTGCGCGCGAGCTGCTCGCCGACGGCGCCGCTTCGGCCGAGGGCCGTCTGCGGGAGCTGTGCCGCACCGATGTGGAGCTGCTCTGCGGCGGCCCGCACAACCTCGGCGGCCTCTACCTGCTGCCCGAGGTCCGCACCGAACGGTTCGCCGGCTTCCACGCCGTCCGGGCCGAACTCAAGGACGCCTACCGGCAGTTGATCGCCGCTACCGCGGCGGGCGGCGCCCTCCCGAAAAGCGGGCTGGACCTGCGGACGGATCTGGTCTTCGGTCTGATCGAGGGGGTCATCCTCGTCCACCGCTCCGACCCCGAGCGCCCGGTCTCGGCGTTCGCGGAGGCCACCGCGGACGCCGCACTGCGCATCGTCGGGGTGTGAGGCGCCGGCCCTGAGGGGCCCTCACGTCATGCGTGACGGAGGACTGTCACCCATCAGGGTGAACCGCTCCCGAGGCCCGTTCATCGTGACGCACCGCGCGTGAACAGATGCCCAGCGGACGAAGGGGGGCGAGCGTACTCCCGCTCCGAAAGGCATGTCAGGTGCTTGCCGAATATGACATGGCGATGATCCGGTCGGACTAAGCTCGCCCGTAGCGCATCGAGTTGAGGCGTATGCGTGCGCTTGTTCTCCCGTATGCGGAAGATCCGCCGATGCCGGGTTCCGTTCCGGTGTCCACCCCCTTCCGCACGGCGAGCACCTTCGCCGAGCAAGCTCCCGATCCAGCCGATTCGTCTCACGAGGGGGACCGCAAGTGATCCAGCAGCGAGGCGGCGTCGACCGGTTGCTGAAGGAACTCGCCGACGGCGTACCGGGCATCCACCAGGTCGTGGTGCTCTCCGCCGACGGTCTGCGCATCGCCCGCTACGGCGGCGACCCGGACACGGCCGACCGAATCGCCGCGGCCTGCGCCGGACTGCGGAGCCTGGCGGCAGCGGTCGCGGCCGAGATGCCGCACAGCGGCGGCCGGACGCGCAGGGTCGTCATCGAGATCGACGGCGGCTGCTTCGCCATGATGGCGGCGGGCCCCCACGCCTACCTCGCGGTCCTCGCCGACGCGGACGCCGAGGCCGGCCTGATGAGCAACCGCGTGCGCGACCTCGTCCTGCGCATCGGCTCCCGTCTGACGAGCCCGCCGCGGCGCGACGGGCAGACCGTATGACTCCTCCGTGCCGCCGCCGGCGTCAGCCCGGGCGGCAGCCCCCTGACACCGTCCCCGGCCCACGGGCCGGGGACCCTCTCGTTACCGGGCCCAGGCCTCGTACGCCGACCAGGCCTCGAGCACCCGACCGCTGACGAATCGGTGGGCGTGCCCCGTGACCGGATCGGTGAACTCAAGGACCCGCGCCAGCAGTTGGAGCGGACGCCGGAAGTCACCGGCCGGCCGGGGGCCGGCCACCACCGGGTAGAGCGGATCGCCGAGGATCGGCAGCCCCGACGCGGCCATGTGCACCCGGAGCTGATGGGTCTGCCCGGTGGCGGGGAGCAGTCGGTAGCGTCCGCGGCCGGCCCGGTGTTCCAGCAGTTCGATCCGGCTGACCGCGTTGGGTTCACCGGGCACCTCGCGGGCCGCGAGGACCCCGCGCTCCTTCACGATCCGGCTGCGCACGGTGCGCGGCAGGGCCACCCCCGGGTCGTACGGGGCGACGGCCTCGTACTCCTTGATGATCCGTCGGTCGCGGAACAGCGACTGATAGGCGCCGCGGTCCTCGGGCCGCACGGTGAACAGCACCAGGCCCGCGGTGAGCAGGTCCAGCCGGTGCGCGGCGGTCAGCGTGGGGATGCCGAGGTCGCGCCGGAGCCGGGCGAGGGCGGTCTCGGCGACATGACTGCCGCGCGGGGTGGTGGCGAGGAAGTGCGGCTTGTCGGCGACGACGATGCGCTCGTCGCGGTACACCACCTCGACCGGGAACGGCACGCGCACCTCGTCGGGCAGGGCACGGTGGAACCACACGTACATGCCGGGCACATAGGCCGTGTCGCGCGCGACGGCCCGCCCGTCCGCGCCGACGATCAGCCCTGCCTCGAGCATCCCGTCGATCACCCCGTCCCCGGCCGCGAGCCGCGCGACGAGGTGGTCCCGCACCGTCGCCCACTCCTGCCCGAACGGCAGGCGCACCCGCACCGGATCGACCCCGTCGCGCTGGGGGAGGGGAGAGGGCGGGATCGGGGTCTTGCGTCGCATCACGGCCCAGCGTACGAGGTGCCCCGGCGGCCGAGGGCACGAGGCGGAGTACTCCCGGGGGCGTCGGTGCTCCCTCGGTTGACGGGATCCCTTCGCCTACGACGGTCGCCGCCGCCGTTCTCGACGGCCTCGGCCCGGCCGGTCGAGCCGCGCGGCGGCGCTGGACCGGCCGGGACGCACCGGCGGGAGGGGCGCGGGCCGGGAGGGCCGAAAACCACTGGGCCCCACCGCGCCCCGCTGGCAGGATGCCGGGCATGCCCTACCTCGTCGGCGACGTCCTGCCTCCCGGAACCCTCGCCCGCGCCCCTCAGCCCACCGTCGCCGGCGACGGTCTGGTTCTGCGTCCCTGGGCGGTCGCGGACGCGCCGGTCGTGTACCAGGCGTTCCAGGACCCGGCCATGCACCGGTGGCACCTGCACGCCGCCGACTCCGAGGACGAGGTCCGCGGCTGGATCGACGGGTGGGTGAGGTCCTGGGAGGGCGAGCGGAACGCCCAGTGGGCGGTGGTGGATGCCGGCACCGGTCGGCTGCTCGGCCGTATGGCGCTGCGCAACATGGAGCTTGCTGACGGCGTGGCCGAGGTGGCGTACTGGACGGTCCCGGCCGCCCGCGGCCGGGGCGTGGCACCGCGCGCGGTGACCGCTCTCACCCGCTGGGCCTTCGACGTCATCGGCTTCCACCGTCTCGAACTGACGCATGCCCTCGGCAACGAGGCGTCCTGCACGGTGGCGACGAAGACGGGCTTCGCCCTGGAGGGCACCAAGCGCAGTGCCCTCCTCCATCCGGACGGCTGGCACGACATGCATCTGCACGCGCGGGTCCAGGGCGACACGGTTGAGGGGGTCCGAGGGGTTTAGGAGGCCTGGGTGGCCGCTTCCGGGAGGGCCGGCTCCGGCAGGGGAGCCGGGGCGGCGGCCCGCTTCCGGTACGCCCGGTAGGCCGCACCAGCCGACACCGTCGCCCCAAGGAACAGCACCGTGAACCACCGGAAGTACCAGTGCCCGCCCGCCGGGTCGTACACCGCCGCACGCGGCCAGGCCAGGTTGACCGTCATCAGCAGGCCGTAGAGCAGGGCGAGCGTGTTGACGAGGACGCCCCAGCGGCCGAGGGAGAAGAGAGGGGCGCCGCGCTCGTCGGTGCCTGTCGTCGGGAACTCGCCGCGCAGGCGCCGCAGCAGCAGGGGGCCCGTCACCATCGCGTAGGCGAGGTACAGCATCACGATGCAGGTCGTGCCGATGGCCAGGAACGCCTCCGGCGACACGAGGTCGAGCAGCAGGAGGGCGGCGGCGAGGATGCCGACCACGAGGGCGGGGGCGCCGGGCATGCCCGTGCGCGGGTCGACGCGGGCGAGCCGCCCGGCGAACGGCAGCCGCCCGTCGCGGGCCATGGAGAAGACCATCCGGCAGGCCGCCGTCTGGATCGCGAGGGTCGCGACCGCGATCGCCACCACCACGTCGGCGAGCAGTACCCGGCCGACGCCGTCGCCGAGGCTGCTGGTGAGGACGTAGGAAAGGCCGTCGGTGCCGAGGCGCCCGTCCGTCAGGCTGGGCGCGGCGAGGATGCCGCCGAGGACGATCAGCCCGCCGAGCAGGCCCGCCGCGCCGAGCGCGGTGAGGAGGGTGCGGGGAGCGGTGCGGCGCGGGTCGCGGGTCTCCTCGCTCATCTCGCCCGCGCTGTCGAAGCCGATCATCACGTACGCCGCCGTGAACGAGCCCACGAGCAGGGCGCCGGCGAGGCCGCCGGTCCCGGAACCGGTGTGGAAGGTGATGCCGGGGGAGCGCCGGGAGTGGGTGAGCAGCAGGACGACGATCAGGCACGCGCCGATGATCTCGGCGGTGACCCCGACCCGGTTGATCGCGGACATCACACGGTTGTCGACGACGTTCACGAGCGTGGTGAGGACCAGCAGGAGGATGCCGAGGACCGCCGCGTTCGCCGCACCGGTGGGAGAGGTGGGTGCGGGATCGCCGCCCACGAGCTGGAAGCCGGACCACAGCGCCGGCATCACCATCTGCAGGGCGAGTGCCGCCGCGGCGACCACCACGACCTGCCCGATCACCATGATCCAGCCGGCGAACCAGCCGAACGCGGGGTTCGACAGCCGTGAGGACCACTGGTAGACGGCTCCCGAGATCGGGTAGCGCGCGGCCAGCTCCGCGAAGCACGCGGCCACCAGCAGCTGGCCCACCAGGACCGCCGGCCACGTCCAGAAGAAGACGGGGCCGCCGAACGCGTATCCGAACGCGAAGAACTGGAAGACGGTCGTCAGTACGGAGATGAAGGAGAACCCGGCGGCGAAGGACGCGTACCGGCCGAGGCTGCGGTGCAGTTCCTGGCGGTAGCCGAACTCTGCGAGGGAACGGTCATCGGTCGTCGTCACGACGGCACCTGCCTTCGGTGCAGGGGGTGGAATTCCTGTCAGGCGACAGAAATTAGGGAGGGGCTGTTTCGCCCGCGTCACGCCGCCGTGTCCGGGGCGGGCCCAAGTCCTCACGCCCTTGCGTGGGTCCCCTGTTCGCGATATGTCGTGTCTATTGCGTAGCCCGGTGAGTCGCGATATGTTCGGTCGCGGATATTCGGAAGCGAGGTGGGGGTCCATGGCGGCGAAGCGTCGAAAGCTCGGCAATCCGCTCGCGCTCGCGGTGATGGTGCTGCTCACCGAGCGGCCGATGCACCCGTACGAGATCGCCCGGACCCTGCGCCGCCGTGGTAAGGACGCCAGCCTGAAGATCAACTACGGCTCGCTGTACACCGTCGTCCAGAACCTCCAGAAACACGGTTTCGTCGAGGTCGCCGAGGTGCAGCGGCAGGGCAACCGCCCCGAGCGCACGCTCTACGGCATCACGGACGCCGGACGGGAAGAGGCCACCGAGTGGCTGTCGGACCTGCTGGCCGTCCCGGTGGCGGAGTTCCCCGTCTTCGAGGCGGCGCTCTCACTCCTGGGCGCGCTCCACCCCGGGGAGGTGACCCGTCTGCTCGCGGAGCGGCTGGTCAGCCTGGACGTGCGGGCCGCGAGCCTGCGGGGGGTGCTGGACAAGCTCCACGAGACACTGCCCCGGCTCTTCCTGATCGAGAGCGAGTACGCGCTCCACATGGTCGAGGCGGAGGCCGCGTGGGTGCGCGGCCTCCTCGCGGAGCTTCAGGCCGGCACGTTTCCCGGCGTACGGGAGTGGCGGACCTTCCACGAGACGGGAGAGGTTCCCGAGGAGTACCGGAGACTGGAGGGCGGCGACGTGAACGGACCGTAGCCGCCGTGACGGCGAAGACCCCGGCCGGGCTGTTGCAGCAGCCCCGCCGGGGTCTCGAACCCCGAGCTGAATCCGCCGTGAGGCACATCCAGGCGATCGAGGTGCGGCACACCCAGGATAGCCCGGCCCTCCTCACGCGGATCAGTCGTCCTTCCGCGCCCAGCGGATCCCGATACCTCCGCTCATGCAGCATCGAGGAGAGCAGTCGCCATGAACACCCGTGCGCCCGCAGTGCAGGCGCGTCAACTCGTCAAGACCTATCCCCGTGACGTCACCGCGTTGAACGGCCTGGACGTCACCGTCGAGCCCGGCACCGTCTTCGGGCTCCTCGGCCCGAACGGCGCCGGCAAGTCCACCACCGTCAAGATCCTCACCACCCTGGCCCGCCCCGACTCGGGCTCGGCCACCGTCGCCGGGCACGATGTGCTGCGCCACCCGGACCGGGTCCGCCGCGCGATCGGGGTGGTCGCGCAGAACTCGGGGGCCGACCCCGTCGCCACGGGCCGCGAGAACCTCGAACTCCAGGGCCGGCTCTACGGGGTGAGGGGCCGCCCGCTCACCGCGCGCGTGGACGAACTCCTGGAGCGCTTCACCCTCACCGAGGCCGCCCGGCGCCAGGTCAAGGGTTACTCCGGCGGCATGCGGCGGCGTCTCGACGTGGCGATCGGCCTCGTCCACCGCCCCGACGTGCTCTTCCTCGACGAACCCACCACCGGTCTCGACCCGGAGGCGCGCACCGCGATGTGGGACGAGATCGCCCGTCTCGCCGGCGACGACGGTCTGACCATCCTGCTCACCACGCACTACCTGGAGGAGGCCGACCGGCTCGCCGACCGCATCGCGATCGTCGACCACGGCCGGGTCGTGGTCGAGGGCACCCCCGACGCCCTCAAGGGCGAACTGCGCGGCGACGCCGTCCATGTGGAACTGCGCGAGCCGCTCGACGACGGCGGGCGGGCACTGCTGCGGGACGCCCTCGCGGCGGTCCCGGGTGTCCACGAGGTCCTGCCCGACGGGCGCCGCGTCAGCGTCCGCGCCGACGACGGGGCGGCAGCCGTGCCCGCGCTGCTCGGCGTGCTGGAGCGCGCCGGGGCCGGCGTGGCCTCCGTGACCGTCGCCCGTCCCTCGCTCGACGACGTCTACCTCCGCTACGCGGGCCGCCGTTACTCCGAGACGGAAGCCCCCGGCAGCGACGCCCTCGTCCTCGCGGGAGGTGCCCGATGAGCACCGCGCTCCTTCAGACCTGGTACATGACCAGGCGTCAGCTGATGGTCTTCGCCCGGCAGCCCGCGTACGCGGTCATCACCCTGATCCAGCCGGTGATCTGGCTGTTCCTCTTCGGCAGCCTCTTCAAGAAGGTCGTCGAACTCGGCGGCTTCGGCACCACCTCGTACCTGGACTACCTGGTCCCGGGCGTGGTGGTGATGAGCGCCCTCAGCTCCAACATGTGGGCGGGCATGGGAACCCTGGAGGAGATCCAGCGGGGCACGCTCAACCGCTTTCTGACCACCCCGGCCAGCCGGGCCGCGCTGATGAACGGGAACGTCGTCAACAACGGCCTGGTCACCGCACTGCAGTCGGTCGTCATCGTGCTGCTCGGTCTGCTGGGCGGCGCCGACTACCCGGGCGGCATCGGCGGCGTCGCCGTGCTGGTCGTCGCCTCGGTGCTGCTCGGCACCGTCTTCGGGGCGCTGTCCAACGCGCTCGGGATGCTGGTGCGGGAGAGGGAGTCGATCATCGGGATCAACACCTTCCTGCTGCTCCCGCTGACCTTCCTGTCCTCCGCCTTCATGGCACCGTCCCAGATGCCCGCCTGGATCCGGCACGTCGCCGACTTCAACCCGCTCGACTGGGCGATGGTCGCGGGCCGTTCGGCGATGTCCGCGCACCCCGACTGGGGTGATGTGCTCGGCCGCGGCGGGGCGCTGCTGGCGCTCGCGATCGCCGCGGTGTGGCTGTCGATCCGGACGTTCCGGTCCTACCAGCGGTCGGTCTGATCGCCGTACGACGCGGGGGTGGCACCACGCCGGTGCCGCCCCCGTCCGCCGTGCCGCCGCTCTCAGGCGGCGGACACGTCCTCCTGCTCCGCCTCGATGCGCGCGTTCCACTCCCGCTTGGACGCCTGCCAGCCGTCCTCGTCGTGGCCGAGGCGCCAGTAGCCGGAGATCGAGAGGTCCTCGCGCGGGATGCGGTACTCGACGCGCAGCAGCCGGCGCAGCTCCTTCACGAAGCCGGCCTCGCCGTGGACGAACGCGTGCAGCCGGCCCTCGGGGAACGGAAGCGCCCGCACGGCCTCGACCAGGGCCGCGCCGACCGGGCGCTCGCCGCGGTGCAGCCAGACGACCTCCACATCGGAGTCGATCTTCTGCTCCTCCTCGGGGCCCGCGACCTCCACGAAGGCGACTGCCTCGGCGCCTTCGGGCAGCGCCTCCAGAGCGGCCGCGATCGCCGGCAGCGCGCTCTCGTCCCCGGCGAGCAGATGCCAGTCCGCGCTCGCGTCCGGGGCGTAGGCGCCGCCGGGCCCCATGAACCGCACGGTCTCGCCCGGCTGCACGCGCACCGCCCAGGGACCGGCCAGGCCCTCGTCGCCGTGGATGACGAAGTCCAGGGTCAGTTCCCGGTGTTCGGGGTCCCAGCCGCGCACCGTGTACGTCCGCGTCACCGGCCACTGGTCGCGCGGGAACTCCTCGCGGATGCGCTGCATGTCGAAGGGCTCGGGATAGGTGACGCCCTCGGCCGGGAAGAGCAGCTTCACATAGTGGTCCGTGCAGGTGCCCGCGGCGAACTCGGCGAGCCCCTCGCCGCCCAGCACCACCCGCTGCATATGCGGGGTCAGCCGCTGCGTGCGGACGACCTGCGCCTCGTGGGCCTTCCGTGCTCTGCCTGCCGGGCGCTCTGCCATGACGGCCTCCCCATTCATTGCTTAGGGTTACCTAAGTTAGCATCTCATCCCAGTGAACACCGCGCTCATGAAGCGCCGGTGAGCGCGTCTTTCCTAAACCGTCACCTCAGGTGCCGAGCGTGGTGAGCAGCCGCTGCAGCGAGCCGCCGAGGCCCCAGCGGGCGGCCAGAGCGTCCAGGGGGCCGGGGTGGCGCGGCGCGTGCGGCAGGGCCGTGTCGACCTCGGGCAGGGGGATGTCGCCGGCGACCCGTACGACCTTCGGCGCGACCGCCAGATACGGCCGCGCGTCGTCGAGCCGCTTGCGCTGGGCCGGGGTGAGCCCGGACGCCGGGTTGTCCACCGCGGCCATGATCCCCGCCAGGTCCCCGAACTGGGCGAGCAGCTTCGCCGCGGTCTTCTCGCCGATGCCCGGCACCCCCGGCAGCCCGTCGCTCGGGTCGCCGCGCAACAGCGCCAGATCCGCGTAACCGGGGCCGTCGACGCCGTACTTCTCGCGCAGTACCGCCTCGTCGGTGATCTGGAGCGTGCCGACGCCCTTGAGCGGATACAGCACGCGCACCCCACGCGCGTCGTCGACCAACTGGTACAGATCGCGGTCGCCGGTCACGATGTCCACCGGGCCCTGGGCGCGGGCCGTGAAGGTGCCGATCACGTCGTCCGCCTCGTACCCCGCCACGCCGACGCGCGCGATGCCCAGCGCGTCCAGCACCTCCTCGATGACCGGCACCTGCGGGGAGAGCGTGTCCGGCACCTCCTCCTCGTCCGGGCCCGCCGTGCGCTCCTCGGCCACCCGGTGCGCCTTGTACGACGGGATCAGCTCGACCCGCCAGTGCGGGCGCCAGTCCGCGTCCATGCATGCGACGAGGTCGTCCGGACGGTGGTCCCGGACCAGGCGGTCGATGAAGTCGAGCAGCCCGCGCACGGCGTTCACGGGTGAGCCGTCCGGGGCCTTCACGGACTCCGGGACGCCGAAGTAGGCGCGGAAGTAGAGCGACGGAGTGTCTAGCAACAGGCACTTTCTGGTGGTCATGCGGTCAGGATCGCACTGCCGGGCACCGGGGTCGCGACCAGTACGACGA
Organism: Streptomyces sp. NPDC002513; assembly: GCF_053595355.1. Classification (NCBI taxonomy): domain Bacteria; kingdom Bacillati; phylum Actinomycetota; class Actinomycetes; order Kitasatosporales; family Streptomycetaceae; genus Streptomyces; species Streptomyces sp. NPDC002513. The sequence continues at coordinate 94,693 of NZ_JBSFXK010000022.1, forward strand.
GCGCCGTGGCGTCGGCGGCCAGGACGGCCGCCGACGCCACGGATGTCCTGGTCGATCAGTCTTTTCCGGCAGTGGCGATCCGGCCGGCGTACCGCTGCGTCCAGGTGGTGTCGGTGTCCACGGTGATGACCACGTCGTAGTAGCCCCGCTGGGTCGGCCACATGACGACGTTCGTCCTGCCGCCGTCCACCGTGACGCTCCGGGTACGGCCGAGGTGGTCGTGAGCGGTGAGGGTGTAGCGCACCGGCTCGGTGCCGTCGTTGTGCAGCGTGAGCTTCACCTGAGCCCCGTGCTTGGTGCCCTCGCCCTTCAGCAGGTCGACCTCCACGCGCGGGAGGCCACCGTCCCCGTGTCCGGGGGGCGCGACCTGGCCGGCGAAGGAGCGCACGAAGCCGTCGTTGGAGTAGATCGAGAACGCGTACCTGCCGTCGGTGCCCTTGGTGTCCCAGGTGTACTCGCGCGGCTTGCCCGCGGCGACGGTGAACGGCGTGCTGGAGAACGCCTGGTACTTGTCGGGGAAGACCTGGAAGCTCAAGGCCTTGTCCTTCGGGCCGCCGGTGAGGGTCATCCTGGCGGTGACCGTCCCCGACGCGCTGTCCTGCGAGATCGTCGCGTGCGGATGGAAGCTCAGCGGGCGCGGCTTCATGTGGTCGGCGGCGATCGACACCGGCTGCTCGGTGCGCGGGTCCGGGAGGGCGGCCGGCCCCGGTTGCGGGTGGGCGAAGTCGACCGCACTGGTCAGGTCACCCGCGATCGAGCGCCGCCAGTCGCTGATGTTGGGGCAACGGAACGGCTTGCCGAGGTGGGCCGCCCAGGTCTCGAGAAACGTGATCGTCGAGGTGTGGTCGAAGACCTCCGAGGCGACGTACCCGCCGCGGGTCCACGGCGAGACCAGCAGCATCGGCACCCGCGGACCGAAGCCGAGCGGGTAGTCACCGGCGTACTCGCGCGCCGTGCCCGGCTCGGGCCACGGCGGCAGCACGTGGTCGAACTTGCCGTCGTTCTCGTCGTAGTTGAGGATGAACAGGGTGTGGTTCCAGATATCGGCGTTGCTCTGCAGGATGTCGAGCACCTTCTTGACGTAGCGCTCGCCGTGCAGGGTGTCCGCGCCCGGGTGCTCGGACCAGCCGTACGGTGCCACGATCCAGGAGACTGCCGGCAGCGGGTGTTCCGCGCCCGGCCGGCAGGCGTCACGGAGGTTTTCGAGGACCGCGTCGAGGTTCTCGTCGGAGTCGTCGTTCGGCGAGGTCATGCCGGAGTAGTACGTGGCGTTGCCGCGCCAGATCAGCCCGGTGCCGGGCCGCAGCTTCGGGTCGTCGGCGCTCAGCCCCTCCGGGTCGAACCCCTTGAAGTACTTCAGCTCGTTGTCGCCGTAGTCGCCGACCCAGGTGCTGATGTAACCCTGCCGCCCGTTGCCGCTGTTGTCGGAGTAGAGCCGCCAGTCGATGCCGGCCTGCTGGAGCTGCTCGGCCACCGTGATCCAGGGACGGGAGTAGTTGGACTCGTCGGTGTTGCCCGTCTCGCTGTTGGCGGTACCGCTCCACAGGTACTTGCGGTTGGGGTCGGTCGGCCCGAACTCGGAGCAGAAGTTCTGGTCGGCGATGGTGTACTGGGCGGCCAGCGAGTGGTAGAAGCCCATGTAGGCGTCGCTGTGGTGGTTCATGCAGCTGGCGCCGTTGTGCTGCACCCACAGATCCCACTTGCGGTGCTCGACGTCGCCCCAGGCTCCGTGGTCGTTGCCCCAGGCTCCGTCGTCGACCTGCGGGGTGACGATGTTGCCCTTGCGGTCCTTCTGCTGGAAGACGGTGGTGCCGTCCTGGAACCGCAGTGCCTGCTTGTCGTCGAAGCCGCGTACGCCGGGAAACGTGCCGAAGTAGTGGTCGAGGGACCGGTTCTCCTGCATCAGGATCACGACATGCTTCAGGTCGGACATGGTGCCCTTGAAGCCCTTCGGCAGGACGTACCCGGGCTTCGGAGCGGCGTACGCGCCGCCCGCCCCGGCGGTCGCGCCCAGCACCAGCGCCCCGGCGGCGACCCCCGTGCCCTGGAGGAACCGACGGCGGGTGGTACCAGTCGTCGTCTCGGGTCCGTCGCCGAGTTCGGACTCTGACATCGGAAGAAGTTGTTCAGACATGTTGAGGACGGTGCCGGAGCACCATGAAAGCAACAGCAACCCGAGATCTGCTGCGGTATGGCCGTGTGGAGAACACTTGGGGTGGGTGCGAGCCATGGGGCGTCGGGTGCGGCCATCGGCTCCCCGGGCCCGCCGTACCGCCTCCCGGCCGCCCCGGGTCCGCCGCACCGTCTCCCGGCCGCGCCGGGCGCACGGCGCATCGCTCCGGCGCCGCCCTCCCGCTCGTGCCGCTCCGGCCCGGCGGACGGCACCGCACCCCCCCGACCGGCGGGACGGCCCGCTCCGGCCTCCGGAATCCGGCCGACCGCTCTGGGCCCCTCACCTCGGCGGAGCCCTCGCGGAGGCGCCGGCAACGCCTCTGATCAGCTCTTTCGCCCGGTGCCGGACTGCGTGCGCGGGACGGCGGAACGGCTCGGCCGGTGGCGCGAACCGGGACCCTCGGCACTCTTGCACGGGACACCGATGTGACGGGCGCATGAAACGGTTTGCCGAACATGCGTAGGGTGCAGACAACTCAACAGAAGCAGTGCACCGATGACATCATCGGACCCCGGCGGTGCGTCTGCCGGGCAGGACAGGCGGACCGACGGAGCGAGGGAGGGACCGGAGCGATGGGCGACCACAAAGAACAGCCCCTTCGGGTGGGCGCTGCCGTCCGGCGGCGGCGCCGGGCGCTCGAGCTCACCCTCGCCGTCGTGGCCCAGCGCAGCGGCCTGTCCGTCCCCTTCCTGAGCCAGGTCGAGAACGAGCGGGCGCGCCCCAGCCGTCCCTCCCTGGAGCGGATCGCCGACGCGCTCGGCACCACCGCCGTCGAACTGCTCGCGGCGGCCGACCCGGCATGCAGCGTGGACGTCCTGCGCGCCGACGACGAGGCCGTCGAGCCCGGCCGGGCGCGGGTGCGCCCGCTGGTGCGCGGCCACCACCAGCTCCATGCGATGGAGTTCATCGGGGACCATGACGAGGGCCGTGAGTTCCAGCACCGCAACGACGAGTTGATGTACGTCGTCGAGGGCGCCGTCGAGGTGGAGGCGGAGGGCCGGGCGCACCGCCTCGGGCGCGGCGACACCCTGTATCTGAGCGGGGGAGTGCGCCACCGCTGGCGGGCGACCGTGCCGGACACCCGGGTGATCGTCGTCGCGGTCTCGGACCACGTCGAGGCGGTCGAGGACCCCTCCCGCCGGCGCCGCTGACCCGGCCGGGTCCCCGCCACCGCCCCCGAGGAGGCCTTGATGCGTGTCGTCTCGCTGGTGCCGTCGCTGACCGAGGCCGTGGCCGCCACCGTGCCCCACGCGCTGGTCGGCGCGACCGACTGGTGCACCCACCCCCCGGACCTCGACGTCGTCCGGATCGGCGGCACCAAGAACCCCGAGGTCGAGCGGATCGTCCGGCTCGCCCCGGACCTGGTGCTCGCCAACGAGGAGGAGAACCGCGCGCCGGACCTCGCCGCCCTGCGCGCGGCGGGACTCACGATCCTCGTCACCGAGGTGCGGGACGTGCCGGGGGCCTTCCGCGAGCTGGAGCGGGTCGTGGCCGCCTGCGGGGTGCCCCGGCCGCGCTGGCTGGACGAGGCCCGTGCCGCATGGGCGCGGCTGCCGGTGCCGGAGCGCCGTACGAGCGCCGTGGTGCCCGTCTGGCGGCGGCCCTGGATGGTGCTCGGCCGCGACACCTTCGCCGGGGACGTGCTGGCCCGGCTCGGCGTGGACAACGTGTACGCGGCGCACCCGGAGCGCTATCCGCGGATCCCCCTGGAGGAACTGCGCGCCGCGGCCCCCTTTGTGGTGCTGCCCGACGAGCCGTACCGCTTCACGGCCGAGGACGGCCCGGAGGCGTTCCGGGGATTGTCGTGCGCACTGGTCGACGGGCGTCGCCTCACCTGGTACGGCCCCTCCCTGACCGGGGCACCGCGCGTCCTCACCGAGGCGCTGCGAGCAGCCGGCCGCTGACGACTCCCCGGCCCGTACGGCAGGCGGCGACGGCCCAGGCGGCGACGAGCAGCACGTACAGTCCGGTCGCGAGGACGTCGAAGACGGCGAGCCCGGTGCGCCGGGCCAGCGCCTCGGCGCCGGTGACACAGGTGCCGACCGGGAACGTGAACGCCCACCATGTCATCGTGAACCCCATGCCCTGCCGCCACGCGCGCACCGTCAGGGTGCCGGCGAGGGCCAGCCACAGCAGGGCGAAGCCCAGTACCGGAACGCCGTAGAGCACGGCGAGGACCTCGAAGCCGCGGGCGTACGGCGGCGGCACGACCCCCGGTGCGACGGCCGCGAACGCGCCGGCGGCGGTGACGGACTGGCCGAGCGGACCGAGGACCAGGAACAGGGTCGGTGTCAGCGCGAGCGGCAGCGGGCCCCTGGTGATGAGCCGGGCGAGGATGAGCGGCAGCATCACCAAGGTGGCCAGGAGGCTCAGCCCGGACATCGCCAGGCAGCCCAGCAGCAGCGTCTCCCGCGCCGGCCCCGCGGGCAGATGCGGGATCAGCAGCGGCCCCTGGGCCGCGGAGACCATGGGGGGGACCAGGCACAGCAGCCAGACCGGGGCGGCCTGGTCCGGTTCGATGCGGTGCCGGGCGACCATCAGATACGGCACGGTCACGGCGACGACCAGCCCGACGGCGCTGCCGGCGGTGAACAGGACGGTGTCCAGGACGACGGCGGGACCGGGCCCGATCCAGTCCCGGCCCACCACCATGGCACCGCCGCCCACGGCGAGCAGGGCCATGGCGAGGCAGCCGTAGAAGGGGGCCATGGCGGGGTCGAGGAGATGGGCGCGGGCCTGGTCGCGGTGGTGGATCCAGTGCAGGGCGCGGGCGCCGAGGAGGAGCACGAGCAGGGCCAGGGACAGTGCCCACACGGCCGCACAGGCGGCCCGCAGCCCGGGCGGCTGCGCGGCACCAGGCAGGCCCGCACCGGCCGTCGCCACGATCGCGGTGCCCATGACGGACGCGTACCAGTTGGGGCCGAGGTACCGGACGGCGGCGGCGCGCCGCCGGGGGGCGCCGGGGAGGACAAGGGGCTGGGCTGCGGTGACCATGACGGCACGATCTCCCAGGACCGACGCGCCGACCAGGGAGTATGCCTCTATGAGGGCATAAGCTGTCCTTATGAGCATGGTGGACGGCGAGGGGACCCCGGTGGCCGGTCTGGCGCGCCGGGTGCCGGATCTGGGCGCCCTGGAGCTGCTGCTCGCGGTCGCCCGGCTGGGCAGCCTCGGGCGTGCGGCGCGGGAGCTGGGGATCAGCCAGCCCGCGGCCAGCAGCCGGGTCCGGTCGATGGAGCGGCAACTGGGCGTGGCCCTGGTGGACCGCTCGCCGCGCGGCTCACGGCTGACCGACGCCGGGGCGCTGGTCACCGACTGGGCGCGGCGGATCGTGGAGGCCGCGGAGGCGTTCGACGCGGGGGCACAGGCGCTGCGGGGCCGCCGGGACTCACGGCTGCGGGTGGCCGCGAGCATGACGATCGCGGAGTATCTGCTGCCCGGCTGGCTGATCGCGCTGCGGGCGCAGCGGCCGGAGACGGCGGTGTCGCTGCTGGCCGGGAACTCGGCGGCGGTCGCCGGACGGCTGCTCGCGGACGAGGCGGACCTGGGCTTCGTGGAGGGCCTCACGGTGCCGGCGGGCCTGGACGGCGTGGTCGTCGCCCACGACCGCCTCATCGTGGTGACGGCACCGGGGCACCCGTGGGCGCGCCGCCCGGCGCCCGTCTCCGCCGGGGAACTGGCCTCGACCCCGCTGATCCTCCGGGAGGAGGGCTCGGGCACCCGCCAGGTCCTCCAGGCGGCTCTGGGGGGCCTGGCCCGGCCCCTGCTGGAACTGTCCTCGACGACGGCGGTCAAGGCGGCCGCGGTCAGCGGGGCGGGCCCGGCGGTGCTGAGCGAACTCGTCGTCGGGGAGGAACTCTCGGCCCGCCGCCTGGTGAGCGTCCCCGTCGAGGGCGTACGACTGGACCGGGCGCTGCGGGCCGTGTGGCGCACGGGCCACCGGCCGACGGGCCCGGGGCGGGATCTGCTGGGGCTGACGCGCGGGTAGGGCCGCGGCGGGGGTCAGGCGGCCGACGCGGCCCGCACCAGCGCCCCCATCACCCGTATGTCCCCGCCCATCTCCGGATGCCACTGGACACCCAGCACCCAGTCGGCCCCGGGCCGTTCCACCGCCTCGACCGTGCCGTCCTCGGCATATGCCGACACCACCAGTCCCGACCCGAGCCGGTCCACCGCCTGATGATGGTGCGTCGGCACGGCCACCGCCTCCGGTGCCGCCTGCGCGTACCGTGTGCCCGGCACCGGCTTGATCATGTGCCGTCCGAACACCCCCGCCCGCTCGGTGTGCCCGTCGATGTGCTGCACGAGCGTGCCGCCCAGGGCGACGTTCAGCAGTTGCATCCCGCGGCAGATGCCGAGCAGGGGAGTGCCGGACGCCACGGCCGCCTCGATCAGGGCGAGTTCCCAGGCGTCCCGCTCGGGGGCCGGCGGGCCGGTCCGGGGGGAGCGCTCGGCGCCGTAGCGGGACGGGTCGACGTCCGGGCCGCCCGCGATCACCACACCGTCCAGCCGGGCCACCGTCGCCACCGCGTGCGCCGGGTCGTCCGGCGGCAGCATCGCGGCCAGTCCGCCGGCCCGCTGCACCAGCAGCGGATAGCCCGCGGGCAGCAGCGCCGCGTCCAGCTCCCAGGGGCCCCAGCGGGTGCGGGCCTCCAGATATGTGCTCACACCGATCAGCGGCCGTCCGGTCACCTCGGGCTCCCCTGGCTCCAATGGAATGGATTCATACCTTTACCCAGATGTGTGGGTCTCACGCCCTGTGCTCACGCCAGGAACCCCCGCAGCAGCGCCGCCGTCCCCGCGCAGTGCTCCCGCATCATCTCCCGCGCGCCGTCCGCGTCCCCGTCGAGCACCGCCTCCACCAGCGCCTCGTGCTGGCGCTGCGAGTGCTCCAGGTTGCGCACCAGCAGCGGGATGCAGTCCAGCAGGTCGTTGACCGTCGCCCGGACGGCCGCGTACTGCGCCGCCAGCGACGGCGAGCCGCACAGCTCCGCCAGCGTCAGATGCAGCAGCGTGTCCCGCCGCCGGTATTCCGCGAGCGGCGCGTCCTGCGTGCCCGCCAGCGCCTGACGCAGCCGCGCGCCCTGCTCCGGGGCGAGGCCGTGGGCCGCGCACAGGCCCGCCGCCCCCACCTCCAGCACCTCGCGGAACCGCAGCACGTCCTCGATGTCGGTGTCCCCCAGACGCCGACGCAGCTCGTCCTCGCCGCCCGCGTCGGCGCGCGGCCGTACGAACGTGCCGCCGTGGCGCCCGCGCCGCGACTCCACCAGGCCCTGGTCCTGGAGCACCTTCAGCACCTCGCGCAGCGTCACCCGGCTGATCCCGAGGCGCTCGGCCAACTCCCGCTCGGCGGGCAGCCGTTCGCCCCCGGGCACCAGTCCGAGGCGGACGACCTGGAGGATCTGCTCCAGCGCCTCCTCGAAGCCGTTGCCCGCCCGCACGGGCCGCAGCACCGGGGTCAGCCGGTCCCGCGGGCCGCCGCCGGACCCCGCCTGCGACATCTGGCCGCGCCCCCTTCCCAAGAAATGGTTCCCGGAAATACCTTATGGCTCTCGGCGGACCGAAGGAGAGCTCCCGTGGTACACCGCACATCCCCGCTCGGCGTCGAGGAACTCCACGCCCTCGTCGCGGGCGGCGAGATCGACACCGTCGTCCTCGCCTTCCCCGACATGCAAGGGCGCCTCCAGGGCAAGCGGTTCGCCGCCCGCTTCTTCCTCGACGAGGTACTGGAGCACGGCACGGAGGGCTGCGCCTACCTCCTCGCCGTCGACACCGAGATGAACACCGTCGACGGCTATGCGATGTCCTCCTGGGACCGCGGCTACGGCGACTTCGCCCTCCACCCCGACCTGAGCACCCTGCGCCGGGTGCCCTGGCACGAGGGAACGGCCCTGGTCGTCGCCGACCTCGCCTGGAGCGACGGATCCCCCGTCGCCGCCGCGCCCCGCCGGATCCTGCGCCGGCAGCTGGAGCGCCTCGCCGCCCTGGGACTCACCGCCCAGGTGGGCACCGAGCTGGAGTTCATCGTCTTCAAGGACACCTACGAACAGGCCTGGGACGCGAACTACCGGGCGCTGACCCCCGCCAACCGGTACAACATCGACTACTCCGTGCTCGGCACGGGCCGCATCGAGCCCCTGCTGCGCCGCATCCGCAACGAGATGGCGGCGGCCGGCCTCGTCGTCGAGTCCGCCAAAGGCGAGTGCAACCCCGGACAGCACGAGATCGCGTTCCGGTACGACGAGGCCCTGGTCACCTGTGACCAGCACGCCGTCTACAAGACCGGCGCCAAGGAGATCGCGGCCCAGGAGGGCGTCTCGCTCACCTTCATGGCCAAGTACAACGAGCGGGAGGGCAACTCCTGCCACATCCACCTCTCGCTCACGGACCAGCACGGACGCACCGTCATGCCCGGCGCGCCGGACGACCCCGGCGGGATGTCGGAGGTGATGCGGCACTTCCTCGCGGGACAGCTCGCCGCCCTGCGCGAGTTCTCGCTCCTGTACGCGCCGGGCATCAACTCCTACAAGCGCTTCCAGCCCGGCTCCTTCGCCCCGACCGCGGTCGCCTGGGGGCACGACAACCGCACCTGCGCCCTCCGGGTGGTCGGGCACGGCCGTTCGCTGCGCTTCGAGAACCGGGTGCCCGGCGGCGACGTCAACCCGCACCTCGCGGTCGCCGGAATGGTCGCGGCCGGCCTGTACGGCGTCGAGCAGAAGCTGGAGCTTCCCGACCCCTGCCCCGGCAACGCCTACACCGCCGAGTACGAGCACGTGCCCGCCACCCTGCGCGAGGCCGCCGAACTCTGGGAGAACAGCGCCCTCGCCAAGGCCGCCTTCGGCGACGAGGTGGTCGCGCACTACGGCAACATGGCCCGCGTCGAGCTGGCCGCCTTCGACGCCGCGGTGACCGACTGGGAGCTGCGCCGCTCCTTCGAACGCATGTGAGAGGCCCTTTCGTGTCGAACGAGCATGAGCTGCAGGTACTCAACCCGGCCACCGAGGAGGTCGTCGCCACCGTCCCCGCCGCCACCGCTGCCGACGTGGACGCCGCCGTCGCACGCGCCGCGCGGGCCCAGTCCCGGTGGGCGGCGCTCCCGCCCGCCGACCGCGCCCGGCTGCTGCGCCGGTTCGCCGTGACGGTCGACGACCACCTGGAAGAACTCGCGCGGCTGGAGGTCCGCGAGGCGGGACACACGATCGGCAACGCCCGCTGGGAGGCGGGCAACGTCCGCGACCTGCTCGACTACGCGGCCGGGGGAGTGGAGCGGCTCACCGGCCGTCAGATCCCGGTCCCCGGCGGCCTGGACGTCACGATCCTCGAACCGCTCGGCGTCGTGGGCGTCATCGCACCCTGGAACTTTCCCCTGCCGATCGCCGCGTGGGGCACCGCCCCGGCGCTCGCGGCCGGCAACGCGGTGCTCCTCAAACCCGCCGAGACGACACCGCTCACGGCCCTGCGCCTGGCCGAACTGGCCCTTGCGGCGGGCCTGCCGGACGGCCTGTTCCAGGTCCTGCCCGGCCACGGCCCCGTCGCGGGCAGCGCTCTCGTCGAACACCCGGACGTGGCGAAGATCGTCTTCACCGGATCGACGGCCGTGGGCAGGGGGGTGCTGGCCAAGGGCTCCGCGCTCCTCAAGCGCGTCACCCTCGAACTCGGCGGCAAGAGCCCCAACATCGTCTTCGCCGACGCCGACCTCGACGCCGCCGCTGCCACCGCCCCGATGTCCTTCCTCGACAACTCCGGCCAGGACTGCTGCGCCCGCACCCGCATCCTCGTCCAGCGCTCCGCCTACGACCGCTTCCTCGACCTGCTCGCCCCCGCGATCGAGGCGGTCGTGGTCGGCGACCCGGCCGAGGAGCGCACCCAGATGGGCCCGCTGATCTCCAGGACCCAGCTGGAACGCGTCCGCGGCTACGTCGACGTCGACGCCCCCGGCATCCGCGGCAAGGCCCCACAAGGCCCCGGCTTCTGGTTCCCGCCCACCGTCCTCACCGAGGTCGAACCGCACGCGCGCGTGGCCGTCGAGGAGGTCTTCGGGCCGGTCGCCGTCGTCCTGCCCTTCGAGGACGAGGCCGACGCGATCCGCCTCGCCAACGACACCCCGTACGGCCTCTCGGGCTCCATCTGGACCCGGGACGTCGGCCGCGCGCTGCGGGTCTCCGGGGCCGTCCGCGCGGGCAACCTGTCCGTCAACTCCCACTCCAGCGTCCGCTACTGGACCCCCTTCGGCGGCTTCAAGCAGTCGGGGATCGGCCGTGAACTGGGCCCGGACGCCCTGACCGCCTTCACCGAGACCAAGAACGTCTTCATCAGCACGGAGGGCCCCGCACAGTGACCTCGCAGACAACCGACTTCATCTGCCGCCGCCTGGCCGGCCGGACCGCCGTCGTCACCGGAGCCGGCAGCGGCATCGGCCTCGCCACCGTGCGCCGGCTCGCCGCCGAGGGCGCCCACGTCGTCTGCGGCGACATCGACGAGACCCGCGGCAAGGCCGCCGCCGACGAGGTCGACGGGCTGTTCGTGAAGGTCGACGTCACCGACGCCGAGCAGGTCGAGGCGCTCTTCAAGGCGGCGTACGACACCTACGGCAGCGTCGACATCGCCTTCAACAACGCCGGCATCTCACCGCCCGACGACGACTCCATCCTGGAGACGGGCCTGGAGGCCTGGAAGCGGGTCCAGGAGGTCAACCTGACCTCCGTCTATCTCTGCTGCAAGGCCGCGATCCCCTACATGCGGCGCCAGGGCAAGGGGTCCGTCATCAACACGGCGTCGTTCGTGGCCCGCATGGGCGCGGCCACCTCGCAGATCTCGTACACCGCCTCCAAGGGCGGCGTGCTCGCCATGTCCCGCGAACTGGGCGTGCAGTTCGCCCGCGAGGGCATCCGGGTCAACGCCCTGTGCCCCGGGCCGGTCAACACCCCGCTGCTGCGGGAGCTGTTCGCCAAGGATCCCGAGCGAGCCGCACGCCGTCTGGTCCACATCCCGGTCGGCCGGTTCGCGGAGGCCGAGGAGATCGCCGCGGCCGTCGCGTTCCTCGCCAGCGACGACTCCTCCTTCGTCAACGCCACCGACTTCCTGGTGGACGGCGGCATCTCGGGGGCGTACGTCACTCCCCTGTAGGGGGCGAAGAGGTGCGGTCCGGGCCCCGGAAGGCGGACGGCTCTTCGCGGGGCCCCGGTCGCGGCCGCCTCCCCGGCGGCCGGGTGACCGTCACCCCGCTCTCCCGCTCCGGCGTCACCCTGCCCGACCCTGA
>NZ_JBSFXK010000023.1:0-104313 GCF_053595355.1 Streptomyces sp. NPDC002513
CGACCGAACCAGCTACAAAGCCACCACCAGCATCGAAATCCTTGCGGCCGCAAGCCCTTGACAACGTGCCCCAGCCACAAACTTCACGGCCTTGGGGCTAGACCCGGACGCGCGGGCGCTGCTACCCGGACTGGTCGTCGGGGACACCTCGCGGGTCGCGCCCGAGCTGGACGACGCCTTCCATCGGACGGACCTCGCGCACCTGCTCGCGGTGAGCGGGGGCAACTTCACGATCCTCCTGGCCCTGCTCGTCGGCCCGGCCGGACTGGCGCAGCGCGCGGAGCGGCGCGGACTCGCGCCCCGGCTCGGCATCCCGCTGCGGGGGACCGCGCTGCTCGGCGGAGTGCTCACGCTCGGGTTCGTGGTCGTGTGCCGGCCGGACCCGAGCGTGCTGCGGGCCGCGGCCTGCGGAGCGATCACGCTGCTCGCCCTTGCGACCGGGCGGCGTAGATCCCTGATCCCCGCGCTGGCCACGGCGGTGCTGGTGCTGGTCCTCTGGGACCCCTGGCTCGCCCGGAGCTACGGGTTCCTGCTCTCCGTGCTGGCGACCGGTGCCCTGCTCACGGTCGCCCCGCGCTGGAGCGCGGCGCTGCGGCGGCGCCGTGTGCCGCCGCGACTTGCCGAGGCGCTGGCCGCCGCGGCTGCCGCGCAGGCGCTGTGCGCGCCGGTCGTCGCGGTGCTGTCGGCGCGGGTGAGTCTGGTCGCGGTGCCGTGCAATCTGCTCGCGGAGTTCGCCGTGGCGCCGGCCACCGTGCTGGGGTTCGCCGCGCTGGCGGCGGCGCCGGTGACGATGCCGGTCGCCACGTCGCTGGCGTGGTGCGCGAGTTGGCCCGCCGGATGGATCGCGGACATCGCGCGCACCGGTGCCTCGTTGCCGGGCGGCGCGGTGGACTGGCCGGGAAGCTGGGCCGGGGCGGTGCTGCTGGCGGTGGTGACGGCGGTCGTCGTCCTCGTCGGCCGGCGGCTTCTGCGGCGCCCCTGGGCGGCCGGGGTCTGCATCGTGGTGCTGCTGCTCGTGGTGGTGCGGCCGCCGCCGCTGACCCGGGTGATCACCGGATGGCCGCCGCCGGGCTGGCGGTTCGCGATATGCGATGTGGGGCAGGGAGACGCGACGGTGCTCGCGGCAGGCCACGGCACGGCGGTGGTCGTGGACGCGGGGCCCGATCCGGTGCTGGTCGACCGATGCCTGACCGCGCTCGGTGTCACTCGCGTCCCGCTGCTCGTGCTGACCCACTTCCACGCCGACCATGTGGCGGGGCTGCCGGGAGTGCTGCGCGGCCGGTCGGTGGGGGCGATCGAGACGACCGGGTTCGAGGAGCCGCCGGAACAGGCGGCGTTCGTCCGCGCCCGGGCGGCCGCCCGGCACATTCCGGTGACGCGCGCCGTGGCCGGGGAGCGCCGCCGCATCGAGGCCCTCGACTGGCGGGTGCTGTGGCCTCCGCCGGACCCGGCACCCTCGCCGGACGGTCCGAACGACGCGAGCGTCGCCCTGTTCGTACGGTCGGCGGGGCTGACCCTGCTCCTGCTCGGCGACCTCGAACCTCCGGCGCAGGAGGCACTGTTGAGATCGCCCGAGGGTGCCGGGCTGGGCCCCGTGGACGTTCTCAAGGTCGCCCACCACGGGTCGGCGTACCAGGACCCCGAGCTGATGCGGAGGGTCGCGCCGCGGCTCGCGTTGATCTCGTGCGGCCGGGACAACCCGTACGGCCATCCGGCGCCGGCGACGGTCGTGGGTTTGCGGGGCGAGGGCGCGCTGGTGCTGCGGACGGACCGGGACGGGGCGATCGCGGTCGTCGGGGCGGGCGGTGAACTGAGGGCCGCGAGAGACTGAGGTCATGAATTCCGCACAGGCTGACGCGTATCTCCACAGGATCGGGGCTGCCCACCCCGCGTGGCCCACCATCGATGTGCTGCGCGAGCTGCAACTCCGCCATCTGCAGACCGTCCCGTTCGAGAACCTGTCGATCCATCTGGGCGAGGAGATCGTGCTGGAGGAGAAGCGGCTGTTCGACAAGATCGTGGGGGCTCGCCGAGGCGGCTTCTGCTACGAACTCAACGGCGCGTTCGCGGCGTTGCTGGCGGCGCTCGGCTTCGATGTCACGCTGCTCGCGGCGCGGGTGTACGGGGAGGAGGGGAGGCTCGGGGTGCCGTACGACCACCTGGCGTTGCGGGTGCGGACCGTGGACGGAGGCGACTGGCTGGTCGATGTCGGGTTCGGGGCGAACAGCCACTTTCCGCTGGCGTTCGGGGAGCGGGGCGAGCAGCGGGATCCGGGCGGTGCGTTCCGGGTGATCGAGGCCGGGGTGGACGCGGCGGGGGTACGAGGGGGCGGAGGTTCGGCGGAGTCCGGTGACCTCGATGTGCTGCGGGAGGGCAGGCCGCAGTACCGCCTGGAGGTACGCCCGCGGGTGCTCGAGGACTTCGCCGTCGGAGTCTGGTGGAACACCACCTCGCCGCTCTCGCACTTCGTGCGCTCGCTGGTGTGTTCGCGGGTCGCCGAGGAGGGAGGGCGGATCACGCTCAGCGGCCGCCGTCTCACGGTGACGGCTCCGGACGGGCGTAAGGAGGTGTCGGAACTGGCGAGCGACGAGGAGGCGCTGGCGGTGTACCGGGAGCGGTTCGGGATCGTCCTGGACCGGGTGCCGACGGTGCGGCAGGGCGACCGGACCGACTGACCGGGAGCCGGGTTCACGGCGTCAGGACGTCATGGCCGGAGGCGCTTTCCGTGCGCGGGGCGGTGCGGGCGACGGCGTGGGCGGGCGGGAACTTTCCGGGCGCCCCCCGGCGTCGGCGGTGTCCCGCGTAGCGGAAGATGGCCAGGTGAGCGATGTGAGACATGTGCTGGTGCTGCCCGACCGTGACGCGGCGGAAGCGGTGGCGGAGGCGCTCGGGGAGCGGTTCGCCCTGGATGAGGAGCCGCGGATCGTACGGGACGCGCTGGCCGGTGAGGACGACGCCGAGGACGCGCAGTGGCTGGTGGTGCTGCGGGACGAGGAGGAACGCCTCGACCCGGCGGCGTTGGACACGTTCGTGGGGGAGTGGGACGGCTGGCGGGAGGAGCCGTAGTCGGTCCGGGGACCGGCCGGGCGGGGCGGCGGCGGGACCGCGATGTCAGTGGCGCGTGCGATGCTGTCCGTGATGGCCAAGAAGACCGCGCATGACGACCCTCTCGCCCCCGTCACCCTTGCCGTGGGCCAGGAGGACCTGCTGCTCGACCGTGCCGTGCGGGAGGTGGTGGCCGCCGCCCGGGCCGCCGATGCCGACACGGACGTACGGGACCTGACCTCGGACCAGTTGCAGCCCGGCACGCTCGCCGAGCTGACGAGTCCGTCACTGTTCGCCGAGCGCAAGGTCGTGGTCGTACGCGACGCGCAGGATCTGGGGGCCGACACGGTCAAGGAACTGAAGGGGTACTTCGCCTCGCCCGCCGAGGAGATCACCCTCGTGCTCCTGCACGCGGGCGGAGCCAAGGGCAAGGGCCTGCTCGACGCCGCCCGCAAGGCGGGGGCGCGGGAGGTGGCCTGCCCGAAGATGACGAAGCCGGCGGACCGGCTGGCCTTCGTGCGGGGGGAGTTCCGGGCCCAGGGGCGTTCGGCGACGTCCGAGGCGAGCCAGGCGCTGGTCGACGCGATCGGCAGCGATCTGCGGGAGCTGGCGTCCGCGGTGTCGCAGCTCGTCGCGGACGTCGAGGGGACGATCGACGAAGCGGTGGTCGGGCGGTACTACACGGGTCGGGCCGAGGCATCGAGCTTCACGGTCGCGGACCGGGCGGTCGAGGGACGTGCGGCGGAGGCACTGGAGGCGCTGAGGTGGTCGCTGGCCACGGGGGTGGCGCCGGTGATGATCACGAGCGCGCTCGCACAGGGGGTGCGCGCGATCGGCAAGCTGTCGTCGGCCCGGGGCGGGCGTCCCGCGGACCTCGCCCGGGAGCTCGGCATGCCGCCGTGGAAGATCGACCGGGTGCGCCAGCAGATGCGGGGGTGGACGCCGGAGGGGGTGGCGGTCGCGCTGCGGGCGGTGGCCGAGGCCGACGCGGGCGTGAAGGGCGGCGGTGACGACCCGGAGTACGCCCTGGAGAAGGCGGTCGTCACGATCGCGAGGGCGGCCCGGTCCAGGGGCCGGGCGTAGACCGACGACCCGGGCCCGGAGGCGGCGCCCGTACGGCGGCGCGTAGGCGGCGCGCACGCCGAAGGCCCCGCCGTCCGTCCTGGGGAAGGACGGGAGGCGGGGCCTTCGGTCGAGCTCGTGGGTCCGCACCCGCGTGGCGAACGCAGGCCGCGTGCGGACCCGGGGTGCCGGGTGGGAGCGGATGAGAGAGGGCCCGCTCGGTTCCCTCCGGCGTCAAATCAAGTGTCAGCCCTTGAGGGCACCGACCTTGGAAGCCAGCGCCGACTTCTTGTTGGCGGCAGCGTTCTTGTGGATGACGCCCTTCGAGACGGCCTTGTCGAGCTGACGCGCGGCGGCGCGCTGGAGCACGGTGGCCTTCTCGACGTCACCCGCGGCGGCGGCCTCACGGGCCTTGCGGATCGCGGTGCGAAGCGAGGACTTGACGGCCTTGTTGCGCAGGCGCGCCTTCTCGTTCGTCTTGTTCCGCTTGATCTGGGACTTGATGTTCGCCACGAATGAGCCTCTACAGGTTCAGGCACGGGAGACGGGCTGTCTCACGCGCCGGTGATTTCTTGGAGACGTGTCTCCGCTGAGAGGGCAAGAGACACAGCCACCCAGGCTACCAGCCGCCTTCCGGCCCGCCCAAACCGGTCTCGCGGGCCTCCGTCCCGGCCCCCGGGCCTCCGTCCCGGCCCGTGGAGGCCGCCCGGCCCCGTGCGTGCGCCGCCCCCCCGCACCCCAAACCGCTCCCAAACCGGTCACAATGCTCCTTGTGTGCGTCCCCGCGCACGCCCCCGCGGCCCGTCTCGGCCCGGCCCGCACCGGTCGCAGCCTCCCGCGCGTGGGACCATGGAAGCTACGTATCGATCCGACCCGAGACCGCAGACACTGCGGACGCCTCAAGAATCAGGACCCTGCGTGCCCGCGATCCCTAGCCATGTGCCCGAGCCGAGCCGTACCGCCCCGGCTCTGATCCGCAATTTCTGCATCATCGCGCACATCGACCACGGCAAGTCCACGCTCGCCGACCGGATGCTCCAGCTGACCGGCGTCGTCGAGCAGCGGCAGATGCGCGCTCAGTACCTCGACCGCATGGACATCGAGCGCGAGCGCGGCATCACGATCAAGTCCCAGGCGGTGCGTCTGCCGTGGGCCCCGACCCATGATCCGGGCAACACGCACATCCTGAACATGATCGACACCCCGGGGCACGTCGACTTCACCTACGAGGTCTCGCGGTCGCTCGCCGCGTGCGAGGGTACCGTCCTCCTCGTCGACGCCGCCCAGGGCATCGAGGCCCAGACCCTCGCCAACCTCTACCTGGCGATGGAGAACGACCTCACGATCATCCCCGTACTGAACAAGATCGACCTGCCGGCCGCGCAGCCCGAGAAGTTCGCCGAGGAACTCGCGAACCTCATCGGCTGCGAGCCCGGCGACGTGCTCAAGGTCTCCGCCAAGACCGGTCTCGGCGTCGAGGCGCTGCTGGACAAGGTCGTCGAGCAGATCCCGGCGCCGGTCGGCGTCGCGGACGCGCCCGCCCGAGCGATGATCTTCGACTCGGTGTACGACTCCTACCGCGGCGTGGTCACGTACGTCCGTGTCATCGACGGTCAGCTCAACAAGCGCGAGCGCATCAAGATGATGTCGACCGGCGCGACCCACGAGCTGCTGGAGATCGGCGTCAACTCGCCCGAGATGCTTCCGGCCGACGGGCTCGGGGTCGGCGAGGTGGGCTATCTGATCACCGGTGTGAAGGACGTCCGCCAGTCCAAGGTCGGTGACACCATCACCAGCCAGGTCAAGGGCGCCGAGGAGCCCCTCGGCGGGTACAAGGACCCCAAGCCGATGGTCTTCTCGGGTCTGTATCCGCTGGACGGGTCCGACTACCCCGACCTGCGCGAGGCCCTCGACAAGCTCCAGCTCAACGACGCCGCGCTCGTCTACGAGCCGGAGACGTCCGCCGCCCTCGGCTTCGGTTTCCGCGTCGGCTTCCTCGGCCTGCTCCACCTCGATGTGATCCGCGAGCGGCTGGAGCGCGAGTTCGGGCTCGACCTGATCGCCACCGCGCCCAACGTGGTCTACCGCGTGGTCATGGAGGACGAGACCGAGATCACGGTCACCAACCCCAGCGAGTTCCCCGAGGGGAAGATCGCCGAGGTCTACGAGCCGGTCGTACGGGCCACGATCCTCGCGCCCACCGAGTTCATCGGCGCGATCATGGAGCTGTGCCAGACCCGCCGCGGCACGCTGCTCGGCATGGACTACCTCTCCGAGGACCGCGTCGAGATCCGTTACACCCTCCCGCTCGCGGAGATCGTCTTCGACTTCTTCGACCAGCTCAAGTCCAAGACCCGCGGCTACGCGTCCCTCGACTACGAGCCCACCGGCGAGCAGAACAGCTCCCTGGTCAAGGTGGACATCCTGCTGCACGGCGACAAGGTCGACGCCTTCTCCGCGATCACCCACAAGGACCAGGCGTACGCGTACGGCGTCCGGCTCGTCGCCAAGCTGAAGGAGCTGATCCCGCGGCAGAACTTCGAGGTGCCGGTGCAGGCCGCCATCGGCTCCCGGGTGATCGCCCGCGAGACCATCCGCGCCATCCGCAAGGACGTCCTCGCCAAGTGCTACGGCGGTGACATCTCCCGTAAGCGGAAGCTGCTGGAGAAGCAGAAGGAGGGCAAGAAGCGGATGAAGATGGTGGGTTCCGTGGAAGTTCCGCAGGAGGCCTTCATCGCGGTGCTCTCCAGCGATGACAGCGCGGGGCCGGCCAAGGGCAAGAAGTAGCCGCCGCCGGCGGTGCAAACCGGGTGGAACGGGCCCGTCGTGCGCGGCGCGGCGGGCCCGCGCGGTGCGTCGGGTGGTTCCGCGGGGGAAGCGAGAGGCCTTGGCCCCTTACGAAGTGGCTGGTCGGGCTTTACCCTGATGCCTGCTCGGTAGTTACTCGCGAGTTAAGCAAGGCGCGCGAGTGGAAACAACAGAAGTGAGCCAGCCACACCGTCGCGGGCCCGGAGGATGTCGTGAGCCATCAGCAGACTGTGATCGAGAACCGTCCGCCGTCTGTCGCGGCCCTCTTCCTGGAGCGCGTGGCGGCCACGCCGGACACCGAGGCCTACCGCTACCCCGTACCGTCGCCCGCCGGCGAGGGGCCCGACGAGTGGAGGTCGCTGAGCTGGGGACAGGCCGCCGAGCGGGTCCACGCGATCGCCGCCGGACTGATCGAGCTGGGCGTGCGGCCCGAGGAGCGCATCGCGCTCGCCTCCTCCACCCGTCTCGAATGGATCCTCGCCGACCTCGGCATCATGTGCGCCGGCGCGGCCACGACCACCATCTATCCGCAGACCAACGCCGACGAGTCGGCCTTCATCCTCTCCGACTCCGAGAGCAGGGTCCTCGTCGCGGAGAACGCCGACCAGCTCGCCAAGGCCCTTCAGAAGCGCTCCGAACTGCCCGACCTCCACCACGTCGTCGTCATCGACCCGGCGGGCGTCGAGTCCGGGGACTGGGTTCTCACCCTCGCCGAGCTGGAGGCCCGTGGCGCGGCCTACCTGCGCAAGCACCCGGGGCTGATCAAGGAGCGGGTCGGCGCGATCACCAGGGACCAGCTCGCCACCCTCATCTACACCTCCGGCACCACCGGCCGTCCCAAGGGTGTCCGCCTGCCGCACGACAACTGGGCCTACATGGCGAAGGCGATCGCCGCGACCGGGCTGGTCGGCAGCGACGACGTGCAGTACCTGTGGCTGCCGCTCGCGCACGTCTTCGGCAAGGTGCTCACCTCCGGCCAGATCGAGGTGGGGCACGTCACCGCGGTCGACGGCCGCGTCGACAAGATCATCGAGAACCTTCCGGTGGTGCGGCCGACCTACATGGCGGCCGTGCCGCGCATCTTCGAGAAGGTCTACAACGGCATCGCCGGCAAGGCCCGCGCGGGCGGGGCGGCCAAGTACAAGATCTTCCAGTGGGCCGCCGAGGTCGCCCGCGAGTACGCCAAGGTCACCCAGGACACCTTCCGGCGCACCGGCACCCGCTCCGCGCCCTTCGCCCTCGCCGCCCGGCACAAGGTCGCCGACGCGCTCGTCTACGCCAAGATCCGCGAGGCGTTCGGCGGCCGGCTGCGGGCCTGTGTCTCCGGCTCCGCCGCCCTCGCGCCCGAGATCGGCTACTTCTTCGCCGGAGCCGGCATCCACATCCTGGAGGGCTACGGCCTCACCGAGTCCTCCGCGGCCTCGTTCGTGAACCCGGGCGAGGCGTACCGCACGGGCACGGTCGGCAAGCCGCTGCCCGGCACCGAGGTGCGCATCGCGGAGGACGGCGAGATCCTGCTGCGCGGCCCCGGCATCATGCAGGGCTACCACAAGCTGCCGGAGAAGACCGCCGAGGTGCTGGAGGCGGACGGCTGGTTCCACACCGGGGACATCGGCGAGCTGTCCCCGGACGGCTATCTGCGCATCACCGACCGCAAGAAGGACCTCATCAAGACCTCCGGCGGCAAGTACATCGCGCCCGCCGAGGTCGAGGGGCAGTTCAAGGCGGTGTGCCCGTACGTCTCCAACATCCTGGTGTACGGCGCCGACCGGAACTACTGCACCGCGCTCATCGCCCTGGACGAGGCCGCGATCCTCGAGTGGGCGAAGGGGAACGGCCTGGAGGGCAGGTCGTACGCCGAGGTGGTCGCCGCGCCCGCCACGGTCGCGATGGTCGACGGCTATGTCCGCGAACTCAACGCCGGGCTCCAGCGGTGGCAGACCATCAAGAAGTTCCGGCTGCTGCCGCGCGACCTCGACGTCGAGCACGGTGAGATCACACCGAGCCTGAAGCTGAAGCGGCCGGTGGTGGAGCGGGAGTACAAGGACCTCATCGACGAGATGTACGCGGGGACGCGCGAGGCGTGAGAGGCCGCTCGCGGCCACGGGGCCGGGGAGCGGTCCCCGGCCCCGTACCACTCGGGCGAATCGAGACGAACGTCGATGGGCTTGACGAACCGTCACAAGCCCCCCGGCGGACAGAGGACGTAGATCCGTTGCCCGAATCCGACCGACTCCGAGCGCATCTGTAGCACCCTTCTCACCCTTAGCAGGCCACTTCGGTAACTCGGTGCTTATGGGCGGGTCCGGTCTGTCACTCTGTCCGCATCGCCAAAGGCGTATGCGCCGGAGTTCGTCGGAACCGCTCGGGGAGCCGTCCATGGGGGCCATTCCCACGCAAGGGGAGACCATCTTCCGTGCCCCTGACACGCCCGCGCACGAGGGCGCGGAGCTGCACACGGTGGTGCGTACGACGCTGCCCGGCGGCCCGCTCGCGCCGGGCGCCGCCCGCCGCTTCGTGTGCGCCGCCCTCTCCATGTGGGCCGAGGCGGCCGAGCCCGGCACCTTCACCGAGCGACTGGCCGACGACGCCCTGGTCGTGGTCAGCGAACTGGTCACCAACGCGGTCGTGCACGCGGGCACCGACGTCGACATCGTCTGCCGCCTCCACGAAACGGACGACGAACCGCCCGGCCTCCTCGTCGAGGTCTCCGACCACCACCCCTCGCGCCCGGTGCGGGACGAGACCACCGAGTGCGCCCACGGCATACCCGAGTACGGCCGCGGTCTGCGTCTCGTCGCCGCGCTCTCCACGGCCTGGGGGATCACCTACCGCACCGCGACCAAGACCGTCTGGGCGCGGCTGCCCCTCGACGGCGCCCCGCCGGCCCCGGACGGCATCGAGGCGTACGCCGGTGAGGACGCCCCCGAGCGCGGCCCGGGCACCGGCGAGATCCTGGGGCCCGAACCCGTCGTCCTCACCGACCCCGGACGCGGTGCGCCCGAGCGGGACTGGCGCGGCCGCGGCGCGCTCTCCTTCCTCGCCGAGGCGTCCGACCTGCTCACCGGACAGCTCGACGAGGATCTGGTCGCCGCGCTCACCGGGCAGCTCCTCGTGCCGCGGCTCGCCGACTGGTGCGCGGTGTGGCTGGAGGACGAGGCGACCGGCTGGCACGGTCCCGAGACGGCGGTCGCCACCGGGCCGCGGCTGGCCCGGGTCTGGCACGGCAGCGAGAACCGCATCGAGGAACTGCGCCGGGCGCTGGAGAAGGACCCGCCACGGCTGCCGGAGTCGGTGCGTTCCCGGGCGGTGCCCGTGCCCTGGCCCGGGGAGGCGCTCGGCCCGCGCGGCGCGACCGGGGCGGCGCTGGCCTACCGGCTGATCGCCGGCGGCCGGCCGCTCGGCACGCTGGTCATCGGCCGGGCGGGGCTGCCGTGCTTCCCCGACGAGGTCACCGGGCTCGTCGAGGACCTCAGCCGCCGGGTGGCACTCGCCATCGGGGCGGCCCGCCAGTACGCGCGCCAGGCCACCATCAGCAGGGTGTTGCAGCGGGGGCTGCTGCCCGGAGCCGTCGCCGAGATCCCCGGGGTGAGCAGCGCGCTCGTGTACGAGCCGTGCGACAAGGGCGGCCCCAGCGGCGACTTCTACGACCTCTTCCCGGCCGGCCGCGGGCGGTGGCACTTCGCGCTCGGCGACGTCCAGGGCAAAGGCCCGGAGGCGGCGGTCGTGATCGGGCTGGCCCGGCCCTGGCTACGGCTGCTGGCCCGCGAGGGGTACGAGGTCCCCGACGTCCTGGACCGTCTCAACCAGCTCCTTCTCGACGACGCCACGGAGGCGTCGGACGCGGCGGCGCGGGCGCTGGTGGCGGCGGGTGCCCCCGTGCCGGTCGCCGACGGCGGCCCCCACGCGCGTTTCCTCTCCCTGCTCTACGGGGAACTCGTCCCCTTCGACGGCGGGGTGCGCTGCACGCTCGCCTCGGCCGGACATCCGCTGCCGCTGCTGCTGGGCCCGGACGGCGACGTACGGGTCGTGGCCCAGCCGCAGACCCTCCTCGGGGTCGTCGAGGACGTCACCTACGGGTGCGAGACCTTCGAGCTGCACCCCGGCGACACGCTGCTGTGCGTCACGGACGGGGTGACCGAGCGGCGCAGCGGGTCCCGCCAGTTCGACGACGGGGACGGGCTCGCGGCGGCGCTCGCCGGCTGCGCCGGGCTGAGCGCCCAGCTCATCGCGGAGCGGATCCGGACCCTGGTGCACGAGTTCGGGAGGAAGCCGCCGGAGGACGACCTGGCGCTGCTGGTGCTGCGCGCGGAGTGACGTGCCACACCCGGCCGGTCACGTCTTCGGTGCTGGACAATGGAGGACATGCCTTCCGCTCTCCCCGACGGCGAGCCCGTCCCCGCCGACGGCGCCCTGCCCGCACACGCGCTCGCCGGAGCCGCCGAACGCCCCCTCGGGTTCTATCTCCATGTGCCGTACTGCGCGACGCGCTGCGGCTACTGCGACTTCAACACGTACACGGCGACGGAGCTGCGCGGCACCGGCGGGGTGCTGGCCTCCCGCGACAACTACGCGCAGACGTTGATCGAGGAGATCCGGCTGGCCCGCAAGGTGCTGGGCGACGACCCGCGCGAGGTCCGCACGGTCTTCGTCGGGGGCGGCACACCGACACTGCTGGCCGCCGCGGACCTCGTACGGATGCTGGGCGCGATCCGTGACGAGTTCGGGCTCGCGGACGACGCCGAGGTGACGACGGAGGCGAACCCGGAGTCGGTCGGCCCGGAGTATCTCGCGGCCCTGCGGGAGGGCGGCTTCAACCGGATCTCCTTCGGCATGCAGAGCGCCCGCCCGCACGTGCTGAGGATCCTGGACCGCACCCACACCCCGGGCCGTCCCGAGGCCTGTGTGGCCGAGGCGCGGGCGGCGGGCTTCGAGCAGGTGAACCTGGACCTGATCTACGGCACGCCGGGCGAGTCGGACGACGACTGGCGGGCCTCGCTGGACGCGGCGCTGGGCGCGGGCCCCGACCACGTGTCGGCGTACGCGCTGATCGTCGAGGAGGGCACCGGGCTCGCCCGCCGCATCCGCCGCGGCGAGATACCGATGACGGACGACGACGTCCACGCGGACCGGTATCTGATCGCGGACGAGGTGCTCGGCTCCGCGGGCTACGACTGGTACGAGGTCTCCAACTGGGCCACCTCTAAGGCCGGCTGCTGTCTGCACAACGAGCTGTACTGGCGCGGCGCCGACTGGTGGGGCGCGGGCCCCGGCGCGCACAGCCATGTGGGCGGCGTGCGCTGGTGGAACGTGAAGCACCCGGGGGCGTACGCGGCGGCACTCGCGGCGGGCCGCTCCCCGGGGGCCGGACGGGAGGTCCTGTCGGAGGAGGACCGCCGGGTGGAGCGCATCCTGCTGGAACTGCGCCTGAGGGAGGGCGTGCCGCTGTCGCTGCTGCGGGAACAGGGGCTGGCGGCTTCGTGCCGCGCCCTGGCGGACGGGCTCCTGGAAAAGGGGCCGTACGACGAGGGCCGGGCGGTTCTCACGCTGCGGGGGCGGCTGCTGGCGGACGCGGTGGTGCGGGACCTGGTGGACTGATCACTCCGGCGAGTGAACCGGTGCGGAACGCCGGTCCGTTCCCTAACCTGGTTCGTAGGCTGCCGCCAAAAGGACGCGGCGGATGTGGAGGGCCACGGAGATGACCGCTGTGGACGAGTACGGGATGACCAGGTTCTTCGAGGGGTTCGAGCCTCCGGAGGGCGTCACAGCCGAGCTTCTCCGGGGGGAAATCGTGATGATGGCGAGCCCTGATGTGGTGCACAACGTCATCGTGATGCTGATCGGCAGACAGATCCCCCTCGAACGCTGGTATTGCCTCCAGACACAGGACATCGACATCGTCGACGAGGCCAGCGAGCCCGTTCCGGACCTGGTAGTCGTGGCACCTGACCTCTTGCCTGCCTCGGGCCGCCTGCTTCCTTCCCAGTTGACCACGATGGTCGTCGAGGTCGTTTCCAAGACCAGCGTCGGCCGGGATTACGGCGTCAAGCGTTCGATCTACGCCGCGGGTAAGGTGCCCGCCTACCTCATCGTCGACCCGATCATGGCGCAGTGTGTCCTGCTGACGAAGCCAGACGGAGAGGGAGAGGAGGCCGACTACAGGACGCAGCACATCGCGAAGTTCGGTGAGCCGTTGTCGCTGGAGGGGCTGGGAGTCGAATTGGACACGAGCGAGTTCGGAACGTTTCCGGACGTCAGGCCCCACCGCTATCCGTGACGAAGTCGATCAACTCCTCCACCCGCCCCAGCAACTCCGGCTCCAGGTCCTTGTAGGACCGCACCCGCGACAGAATCCGCTGCCAGGCCGCACCCGTGTTCTCCGGCCACCCCAGCGCCCGGCACACCCCCGTCTTCCAGTCCTGCCCGTGGGGGACCCGGGGCCAGCCGGGAATCCCCAGGCTCGACGGCTTCACGGCCTCCCAGATGTCGATGTACGGATGGCCGACGACCAGCGCGTGCTCACTCGTCACCGCCTGAGCGATCCGCCACTCCTTCGTACCCGGCACCAAGTGGTCCACGAGCACGCCCAGCCGCGCGTCCGGGCCCGGCGCGAAGGAAGACACGATCGACGGCAGGTCGTCCACGCCCTCCAGGTACTCCACGACCACGCCCTCGATGCGCAGGTCGTCGCCCCACACCTTCTCCACCAGGTCCGCGTCGTGGCGGCCCTCCACATAGATGCGGCCGGCGCGGGCCACCCTCGCGCGCGCCCCCGGGACGGCCACCGAGCCCGACGCGGTACGCGGGGGACGCACCGGCGCCCGCGACGGGCGCACCAGGGTCACCACCCGGCCCTCCAGCAGGAACCCCCGTGGCTCCAGCGGGAACACACGGTGCTTGCCGAAGCGGTCCTCCAGGGTCACCGTGCCCGCCTCGCAGCGGATCACCGCGCCGCAGAAGCCGGTGCGCGGCTCCTCGACCACCAGACCGGGATCCGCCGGGACCTCCGGCACGGGCGCGGGCTTCTTCCACGGCGGGGTCAGGTCCGGCGAGTACGAGCGCATTCGGATGACGATAGGAGAAGCCGGGCCGTGACGGGCGCAGAAGGCGTCACGACACGCCGAAACGGGCCGCGAGCGCGTCGCGCTGCGCCCGGACGAACGCCGCGTCCACGACGGCCCCGTGCCCCGGCACGTACACCGCGTCCTCGCCGCCCAGTTCGAGCAGCCGGTCCAGGGCCGCCGGCCAGTGCGAGGGGACCGCGTCCGGGCCCGCCTGCGGCTCGCCGGACTCCTCCACCAGGTCCCCGCAGAAGACCACCTCCCGCTCGCCGGGGACGAGGACCACCAGGTCGTGGGCCGTGTGGGCCGGGCCCACGTTCGCCAGCAGCACCTGCACCCCGCCCAGGTCCAGCGTCCATTCGCCCGAGACCTGGTGGCGCGGGCGGACCAGCACGTCCCCGGCCCCGGCCGCCTCGGCCGCGTCCAGGCCGTGCCGCACCGCGTCCGCGATCAGCGCGTCCCGCTCGTGGACGAACACCGCCTCGACGCCCACCGCCCCGAACACCTCCGCGCCCGCGAACGCCGCCGCCCCGAAGACATGGTCGAAGTGCGGGTGCGTGAGCGCGAGATGTGTCACATGCCGGTCCCCGCCGAGCGGCGCGAGCAGCCGCCGTGCCTGGGTGCGCAGCCTCGCGCCCTCGCCGAGGCTCGACCCGGCGTCGACCATGAGCGCCCCGCGCTCGCCGGCCACCAGTCCCGCCGTGCAGTCCCAGCCCGGGAGCCGGGTGCGCCCCGCCCGCGCGCTGAGCGCCTCCCACCCGCACTCTTCCCACCACACCGTCATGGGGTGACGCTACCCGCAGGCGGCCCCGCAGGACGGGACACCCCGGGACAGGTCGGTACACGTCGGCAGGGCAGGTGAGCCCGCCCTTGCCCGGGGTGTACCGGACAGCCGTACACTTGCCCAGGGGATGCTGGCACTCACCACTGCAGAGTGCCAGGGGAAGCGTCAAGGGGACAGACCGCTGGAGGTGTGCGCATGCTCAGTGAACGCAGGCTCGAAGTGCTGCGCGCCATCGTCCAGGACTACGTGGGCACCGAGGAGCCGGTGGGCTCCAAGGCACTCACCGAACGGCACAACCTCGGCGTCTCCCCGGCCACCGTCCGCAACGACATGGCCGCACTGGAGGAGGAGGGCTACATCGCCCAGCCGCACACCAGCGCCGGACGCATCCCCACGGACAAGGGCTACCGCCTCTTCGTCGACAAGCTCGCGGCGGTCAAGCCGATGAGCCCGCCCGAGCGCCGCGCGATCCAGAACTTCCTGGAGGGCGCCGTCGACCTCGACGACGTCGTGGCGCGTACGGTGCGCCTGCTCGCGCAGCTCACCCGGCAGGTCGCCGTCGTGCAGTACCCGTCGCTGACCCGCTCGACGGTGCGGCACGTGGAACTGCTGGCGATGGCGCCCGCGCGGGTGATGCTCGTGCTGATCACCGACACCGGCCGGGTCGAGCAGCGCATGGTCGACTGCCCCGCGCCGTTCGGAGAAACGTCACTCGCGGATCTGCGGGCGCGGCTCAACAGCCATGTCGCCGGCCGCCGTTTCGCCGACGTCCCGCAGCTTGTGCAGGACCTGCCCGAGGCCTTCGAACCGGAGGACCGGGGCGCGGTCTCCACGGTGCTCGCCACTCTCCTGGAGACCCTCGTGGAGGAGACCGAGGAGCGGCTGATCATCGGCGGCACCCCCAATCTCACCCGCTTCGGGCACGACTTCTCGCTCACCATCCGCCCCGTCCTGGAGGCGCTGGAGGAGCAGGTCGTCCTCCTCAGGCTGCTGGGCGAGGCGAAGGATCCGGCCATGCGGGTGCGTATCGGCCATGAGAACGCACACGAGGGACTCAACTCCACGTCGGTGGTCTCCGTGGGCTACGGTTCGGGCGGCGAGGCAGTAGCGAAACTCGGCGTGGTCGGACCGACCCGCATGGATTACCCGGGAACGATGGGAGCGGTACGAGCGGTGGCACGGTACGTCGGACAGATCCTGGCGGAGTCGTAAGTGGCCACGGACTACTACGCCGTACTCGGCGTACGCCGCGACGCGTCGCAGGAAGAGATCAAGAAGGCGTTCCGCCGGCTCGCCCGCGAGCTGCACCCGGACGTCAACCCCGATCCCAAGACGCAGGAGCGGTTCAAGGAGATCAACGCCGCGTACGAGGTGCTCTCGGACCCGCAGAAGAAGCAGGTCTACGACCTCGGCGGCGACCCCCTCTCCCAGGCGGGCGCCGCGGGCGCGGGCGGCTTCGGCGCGGGCGGTTTCGGAAACTTCTCCGACATCATGGACGCGTTCTTCGGCACGGCGTCGCAGCGCGGACCGCGCTCGCGCACCCGCCGGGGCCAGGACGCCATGATCCGGTTGGAGGTCGAGCTGGACGAGGCGGCCTTCGGCACCACGAAGGACATCCAGGTCGACACGGCCGTCGTCTGCGGGACCTGCAACGGCGAGGGCGCCGCGCCCGGCACGTCCGTGCAGACCTGTGACATGTGCCGCGGTCGCGGCGAGGTCTCGCAGGTCACGCGGTCCTTCCTGGGCCAGGTCATGACCTCCCGGCCCTGTCCGCAGTGCCAGGGCTTCGGCACGATCGTCCCGACCCCCTGCCCGGAGTGCGCGGGCGACGGGCGGGTGCGCTCCCGCCGGACGCTCACCGTCAAGATCCCCGCGGGCGTCGACAACGGCACCCGGATCCAGCTCGCGGGCGAGGGCGAGGTCGGCCCGGGCGGCGGACCCGCCGGCGACCTGTACGTCGAGATCCACGAGCTGCCGCACGCGGTGTTCCAGCGCCGCGGCGACGACCTGCACTGCACGGTCACCCTCCCGATGACGGCGGCGGCCCTCGGCACCAAGGTGCCGCTGGAGACGCTGGACGGCATGGAGGAGGTCGACATCCGCCCCGGCACGCAGTCCGGGCAGTCGATCCCGCTGCATGGCCGAGGCGTCACACATCTGCGCGGCGGCGGCCGGGGCGACCTGCTCGTGCACGTCGAGGTGCAGACGCCGGCGAAGCTGGACCCCGAGCAGGAGCGCCTGCTGAGGGAACTGGCGAAGCTGCGCGGCGAGGAACGCCCGCAGGGCCAGTTCCAGCCGGGGCAGCAGGGGCTGTTCTCGCGCCTGAAGGACGCCTTCAACGGGCGCTGACCGTGAGCGGACACCGGTGCCGGTCGACCCGACCGGCGCCGGGCGCGTTCTTCGGGACGGCCGCGCCCCGGCCCCCGCTTCGGCCCCCCGCGTGCGCCCTCCCACCACCTCTGACCCGCGAACCCGTCCTCCGGCATATGCCGGAGGACGGCTGGATTCGGACTCGTTCGAAGGACGTGACACCATGCCGTCATGTCCACCGTGCTGACCGATCTCCTCCGCCACCCGATCGTGCAGGCCCCCATGGCGGGCGGTACCTCCGTGCCCCCGCTCGCCGCCGCCGTGTCCGAGGCGGGCGGCCTCGGGTTCCTCGCCGCCGGATACAAGACCGCCGACGGCATGTACCAGGAGATCAAGCAGCTCCGCGGGCTCACGGCCCGCCCCTTCGGCGTGAACGTGTTCATGCCGCAGCCCGACCACGCGGACCCCGCCGCCGTCGAGGTCTACGCCGAACAACTCGCCGGTGAGGCCGCCTGGTACAAGACCGAACTGGGCGACCCCGACGGCGGACGCGACGACGGATACGACGCCAAGCTCGCCGTCCTCCTCGACGACCCGGTGCCGGTGGTCTCCTTCCACTTCGGGGTCCCCGCCCCGTCGGTCCTTCGATCCCTGCGCCGCGCGGGCAGCTTCACCCTGGTCACCGCGACCACCGTCGAGGAGGCCCTCGCCGTGCAGGAGGCGGGCGCCGACGCGGTGATCGCACAGGGCGTCGAGGCCGGCGGCCACCAGGGCACCCACCGCGACTGCACCGAGAGCGACCGCTCCGGCATCGGCCTGCTCTCCCTGGTCGCCCAGATCCGCGATGCCGTACGGATCCCGATCGTGGCGACCGGCGGCCTCATGCGCGGCAGCCAGATCGCCGCGGTGCTCGCGGCGGGCGCGAGCGCGGCCCAGTTGGGCACCGCGTTCCTCGCCACCCCCGAGTCCGGCGCCCACCCCCGGCACAAGCAGGCGCTGACCGACCCCCGGTTCGTCCGGACGGAACTGACGCGCGCGTTCTCCGGGCGCCCGGCCCGCGCTCTGGTCAACCGGTTCATGCGGGAGCACGGGCCGTACGCGCCCGCCGCCTACCCCGAGATCAACCACCTCACCTCGCCACTGCGCAAGGCGGCGGCCAAGGCGAACGACCCGCAGGGCATGTCGCTGTACGCCGGCCAGAGCCACCGCCTGGCCCGTGACCTGCCCGCCGGGCGGCTGGTGGAGGTACTGGCCGCGGAACTTCAGGAGGCGGCGTCCGCGGTGTCCACGGGTGGTGCCGGGCGATGACGGCGCCCGTGTTCGTCGTGGAGCGGCTCGACGGCGTCGGGCCCGAGTTCGTGCTCGACGGCCCCGAGGGGCGGCACGCGGTCTCGGTGAAGCGGCTGCGGCCGGGGGAGGCCGTCGTGCTGACCGACGGCGCCGGACGCCGGGCGGAGGGCGAGGTCGTCGGCACCGAGGGCAAGGACCGACTGATCGTCCGGGTGACCTCGGTGTCCGAGGAGGCGTCGCAGACACCCCGGATCACCGTCGTCCAGGCCCTCCCCAAGGGCGACCGGGGGGAGCTGGCCGTGGAGACCATGACCGAGGTCGGCGTCGACGCGATCGTCCCCTGGCAGGCCGCACGCTGCATCACCCAGTGGAAGGGCGAGCGGGGACTGAAGGCCCTCGGCAAATGGCGGGCCACCGCCCGCGAGGCGGGCAAGCAGTCCCGCCGGGTGCGCTTCCCCGAGGTCGCGGACGCGGCGACGACCAAGGAGGTCGCCGCGCTGCTCGCCAAGGCAGACTTCGCCGCCGTCCTGCACGAGAGCGGCGAGGAACCCCTCGCGACCGTGGAACTCCCCGCCGAGGGCGAGATCGTGCTGGTCGTCGGGCCCGAAGGGGGCGTCGCCCCCGAGGAGTTGGCCCAGTTCGCACAGGCGGGCGCGAGGGCCTTCCGGCTGGGGCGCACCGTCCTGCGCACCTCGACCGCCGGCACCGCGGCGGCCGCGCTGCTGCTCGGCCGCACCGGACGCTGGTCCTGACCACAAGGGGGGCACACCATGGAACTCGCCCAGGTACGGCTGCTGGTCTCGGACTTCGCCGCCTGCTACCGCTTCTACGCCGACGTCCTCGGCCTCAAACCCCAGTCGGGAGCGGTTCAGGGGCCGTACGAGAAGTTCTCCCCCGCCGTCGGCTCGGCGGGCATCGCGCTCCAGGACCGGGCCGTGATGGCCCGGATCCTGGGCGAACTGGGCGACGCGGCCACGGGCCACCGCTCGCTCGTGGTGCTGCGCGTGGACGACCTGGACGCGTACTGCGCGCGGATCACGTCCCGCGGCGCGACTCTCCTGCACGGCCCGGCCCCCCTGACCGAGCGTTTGCGCGTGGCCCATCTCAAGGACCCCGAGGGCAACCTGGTCGAACTCCAGGAATGGCTTCTGCTGCGCGGCTGACGGTGCGTCGGGAGGCGGCGTGCCCGGGCCCACCGTCACCGTGACGCGGACCGTCCGGTGCCAGGGCGACCCCACCTGCCGGCCGGTTCAGGGCGGATGACCCCCACGACGAACCAGGGCAACCGGCAAAACCCCTGTCCGTGAACGCGCTTGCTGCTTAGGGTGACCTGGTGATTCAGTCCTCATCGCCCGCGTATCTCCGCTTCCCGCATCCGCACGGCGAGTTGGTCGCCTTCACCGCCGAGGACGACGTCTGGGTCGCTCCCCTCGACGGTGGCCGTGCCTGGCGGGTCAGCGCCGACAACGTCCCGGTCAACCACCCCCGGATATCCCCGGACGGCCAGACCGTGGCCTGGACCTCCGTCCGCGACGGCGTCCCCGAGGTGTACACCGCCCCGGTCGACGGCGGCCCCGCCCGGCGCCTGACCCACTGGGGCGGTGTGAGGACCCAGGTGCGCGGCTGGACCCCCGACGGACGGGTGCTCGCCCTCAGCGCGGTCGGCCAGGCCTCACTGCGCCGCACCTGGGCGCACGCCGTACCGCTCGACGGCGGCCCGGCCACCACCCTGCCGTACGGGCCCGTCGGCGAGGTCGCCCACGGCCCGGCCACCGTACTGCTGTCCGCGCCCATGGGCCGCGAGGCCGCCTGGTGGAAGCGCTACCGGGGCGGCACCGCCGGCAAGCTCTGGATCGACCGGTCGGCCCGCGACGGCGAAGGGGCCGGGGAGTTCGTACGACTGCACGAGGACCTCGACGGCAACATCGAGTACCCGGTGTGGGTGGGGGACCGCCTCGCCTTCCTCTCCGACCACGAGGGCACCGGAGCGCTGTACTCGTCGCTCGCCGACGGCTCGGACCTGCGCCGCCACACCCCCCTCGGAGGCTTCTACGCCCGGCACGCGGCGAGCGACGGAACCCGGGTCGTGTACTCCTCGGCCGGTGAACTGTGGCTCCTGGAGGACCTGGACGGGGCCGAGCCCCGGCGGCTCGACCTCCGGCTCGGCGGGCAGCGCGTGGATCTCCAGCCGTATCCGGTGAGCGCGAGCCGCTGGTTCGGGGCCGCCTCGCCCGACCGCACCGGACGCGGCAGCGCGATCTCGGTGCGCGGCGCCGTCCACTGGATCACCCACCGCTCCGGGCCCGCCCGCGCGCTCGCCGACGAGCACGGCGTACGGGCCCGGCTGCCGCGCACCTTCCGCGTGGACGGCGAGGAATGGGTGGTGTGGGTGACGGACGCGGAGGGCGAGGACGCGCTGGAACTCGCGCCCGCCACCGGACTCGCGCCCGGCACCACCCCGCGGCGGCTCGCCGCCGGGCGCCTCGGCCGGGTGCTCGGGCTCGCGGTGGCGCCCGACGGCAGCCGGATCGCGGTCGCCGCGCACGACGGGCGGGTGCTGCTCGTCGAGCGGGACAGCGGCGAGGTGCGCGAGGTCGACCGCAGCGAGGACGGCGAGGCCGGCGGACTCGTCTTCTCCCCGGACTCGGCATGGCTGGCCTGGTCGCACCCCGGCCCCCGCCCGCTGCGCCAGCTCAAGCTCGCGAGCACGGCCGACCTGTCGGTCACGGAGGCGACCCCGCTCCGCTTCCGGGACTACGAGCCCGCGTTCACGCTGGACGGCAAGCACCTGGCGTTCCTCTCGGCCCGCTCCTTCGACCCGGTCTACGACGAGCACGTCTTCGACCTGGCCTTCGTGGGCGGCGCACGGCCGCACCTGATCACCCTCGCCGCGACCACCCCGTCCCCCTTCGGGCCCCAGCGGCACGGCCGTCCGTTCGAGGCACCCGAGAAGGACGAGACACCCGACAGCGAGGGCGCGCCCACGACCCGGATCGACCTGGAGGGGCTCGCCGACCGGATCGTGCCGTTCCCGGTCGAGGCCGCGCGCTACTCCGGGCTGCGGGCCGCCAAGGACGGGGTGCTCTGGCTGCGGCACCCGGTGCGCGGTGTCCTCGGCACCTCACGGGCCACGCCCGACGACCCCGATCCCAAGAGCGAGCTGGAGCGCTACGACCTCGTCCAGCAGCGCATCGAGCATCTCGCCTCGGACGCCGACCACTTCGCGGTCAGCGGCGACGGCAAGCGGGTGCTGCTGTGGACCGACGGCAAGCTCAAGGTCGTACCGAGCGACCGGCGCGCCCCCAACGACGACGACAGCGACGCCAACATCACCGTCGACCTGTCCCGGATACGGCAGACCGTCGACCCGGCGGCCGAGTGGCGGCAGATGTACGAGGAGACCGGCCGCCTCATGCGCGACAACTTCTGGCGGCCCGACCTCGGCGGGGCCGACTGGGACGGCGTGCTGGACCGGTACCGGCCGCTCCTGGAGCGTATCGCCACGCACGACGACCTGGTGGACCTCCTGTGGGAGGTGCAGGGCGAACTGGGCACCTCGCACGCGTACGTCATACCGAACGGCTACGCGCCCGGCGCGGACCACCGGCAGGGGCTGCTCGGGGCCGACCTCTCGCGGCACCCGGACGGGAGCTGGCGCATCGACCGGGTGCTGCCGTCGGAGACCTCCGACCCGGACGCCCGGGCGCCGCTCGCCGCGCCCGGAGTGGCGGTACGGGCCGGGGACGCGATCGTCGCGGTCGGCGGCCGGCCGGTGGATCCGGTGGCCGGACCGGGACCGCTGCTGGTCGGGACGGCGGGCACACCGGTGGAGCTGACCGTCTCGCCGGCGGACGGGGGCGATCCGCGGCATGTGGTGGTCGTGCCGATCGCGGACGAGGAGCCGCTCAGGTACCACGCGTGGGTGGCGGACCGGCGGGCGTACGTGCACGAGAAGTCCGGCGGGCGGCTCGGGTATCTGCACGTGCCGGACATGGTGGGCTCCGGGTGGGCGCAGCTCCACCGCGATCTGCGGATCGAGGTCGCCCGGGAGGGACTGGTGGTGGACGTCCGGGAGAACCGGGGCGGCCACACCTCCGAGCTGGTCGTGGAGAAGCTGGCGCGGCGGATCGTGGGCTGGGACGTGCCGCGCGGGCTGCGGGCGCACAGCTATCCGGAGGACGCTCCGCGCGGTCCGGTCGTCGCCGTCGCCAACGAGTTCTCCGGCTCGGACGGCGACATCGTCAACGCGGCGGTCAAGGCCCTCGGCATCGGACCGGTGGTCG
Organism: Streptomyces sp. NPDC002513; assembly: GCF_053595355.1. Classification (NCBI taxonomy): domain Bacteria; kingdom Bacillati; phylum Actinomycetota; class Actinomycetes; order Kitasatosporales; family Streptomycetaceae; genus Streptomyces; species Streptomyces sp. NPDC002513. The sequence goes on from NZ_JBSFXK010000023.1 coordinate 22,644, forward strand.
GGACGCGGACCTGGGGCGGCGTCATCGGGATCGACAGCAGGTACCGGCTGGTCGACGGGACGCTGGTGACCCAGCCCAAGTACGCCTTCTGGCTGGAGGGGTACGGGTGGGGCGTGGAGAACCACGGTGTCGATCCCGACGTCGAGGTGATCCAGGCGCCGCAGGATTACGCGGCCGGGCGGGACGTCCAGCTCGACGAGGCGGTGCGGCTGGCGCTGGCCGCGCTGGAGGAGCGCCCGGCGAAGCGTCCCCCGGAGCTGCCGGCCGGGTGACCCGCCGGACCAGGAGCACCGCGGCGGATGCTCCTGGGTGGTCCGCCCCCTTCCGCCTGTCCCGAGGTGTGCCCGATGCGCCTGGTGCTCCGCGGTGTTGCCCGCCCTCCGGCCCCTTTCGGACCGGTGGGCGGGCCGGGCCGATACGATGCCGTCGTAGGTAGTGATCAGTCTGTGTGAGGAGGCGCGCATATGGCGGGAGAGCCGCAGGACGACTGCCTGTTCTGCAAGATCGTCGCGGGGCACATTCCGGCGACGATCGTCCGGGAGACCGACACCACGGTCGCCTTCCGGGACATCAACCCCCAGGCACCCACCCACATACTGGTCATCCCGAGGCTGCACCACCGGGACATCGCGACCCTCGCCGCCGCCGCGCCGTCCGTGGCCGCCGATCTGCTCCGTGAGGCCGGCGAGGTCGCCGCGCGGGAAAAGCTGGAGAGCTACCGCATCGTCTTCAACACCGGCAGCGGCGCCGGGCAGACCGTCTGGCACGCGCACGCCCATGTGCTCGGCGGCCGCGGACTGCAGTGGCCCCCCGGATGACGCGCCATGTCCGTCCGTGAACTGGTGGTGCTCGGCACCGCCAGCCAGGTCCCGACCCGGCAGCGCAACCACAACGGCTATGTGCTGCGCTGGGACGGCGAGGGAATCCTCTTCGACCCCGGCGAGGGCACCCAGCGGCAGATGCTCCGCGCCGGGGTCGCCGCCCACGACCTGCACCGGATCTGTGTCACGCACTTCCACGGGGACCACTCGCTGGGGCTGGCCGGGGTCATCCAGCGGATCAACCTGGACAAGGTGCCGCACGAGATCACCGCGCACTACCCGAGGTCGGGGCAGCGGTTCTTCGAGCGGCTGCGGTATGCCACCGCCTACCGCGAGACCGTCCCGCTGACCGAGGCACCGGTCGCCGCGGACGGGGTGCTCGCGACGACCGGCGCGTACACGCTCGAAGCGCGCCGGCTCTCCCATCCCGTGGAGTCGTTCGGCTACCGGCTGGTCGAGCCCGACGGGCGGCGGATGCTGCCCGAGCGGCTCGCCGCGCACGGGATCGCGGGCCCGGACGTGGGCCGTCTCCAGCGCGAGGGCTCCCTCGGCGGTGTCCCGCTGGAGGCCGTGAGCGAGGTGCGGCGCGGCCAGCGGTTCGCGTTCGTCATGGACACCCGGCTCTGCGAGGGGGTGTACGCCCTCGCCGAGGGCTGCGACCTGCTCGTCATCGAGTCGACCTTCCTCGACGACGACGAACAGCTCGCCGTCGAGTACGGACATCTGACGGCACGTCAGGCAGCGCGGGTGGCCCGGGAGGCGGGGGTGCGGCACCTGGTCCTCACCCACTTCAGCCAGCGCTACCCGGAGCCGGAGGAGTTCGAGCGGCAGGCGCGGGCCGCCGGGTTCGAGGGAGAGCTGACCGTGGCGCACGACCTGCTCAGGGTGCCGGTCCCGAAACGGCTGTGACCCGGCCGTACGATGCGTTGATGCCCCTCCCCAAAGCGGAACTGCACCTTCATATCGAAGGCACCCTGGAGCCGGAGCTGGCCTTCGAGCTGGCCGCCCGCAACGCCGTCGCGCTGCCGTACGCCGACACCGACGACCTGCGCAAGGCCTACGCCTTCGAGGACCTCCAGTCCTTCCTGAACCTGTACTACGAGCTGATGGCCGTGCTGCGGACCGAGCGGGACTTCGAGGACCTCGCGCACGCGTATCTGGAGCGGGCCGCCGCACAGGGCGTACGCCACGCCGAGATCTTCTTCGACCCGCAGGCCCATATCGCCCGGGGCGTGCCCCTGGGGACGGTCGTCGAGGGCCTGTGGCGCGCGCTCGGCCGCAGTGAGGAGGACCACGGGGTCTCCACCCAGCTGATCATGTGCTTCCTGCGGGACGAGTCCGCCGACTCGGCCATGGACACGCTGCGGGCCGCCGAGCCGTACCTCGACCGGATCGTCGGCGTCGGCCTCGACTCCGCCGAGGTCGGCCACCCGCCGGCCGCGTTCCGCGAGGTGTACGAGGCCGCCGCCGCCCTCGGACTGCGCCGGGTCGCGCACGCGGGTGAGGAGGGGCCGCCGGAGTACATCACCGAGGCCCTCGACGTGCTCGGCATCGAGCGCGTCGACCACGGGCTGCGCGCTCTGGAGGACCCGGCGCTGGTCGAGCGGCTGGTGCGCGAGCGGGTGCCGCTCACGCTCTGCCCGCTGTCCAACGTCCGGCTGCGCGCGGTCGACGCCCTCGCGGACCACCCGCTGCCCGCGATGCTGGACGCCGGACTGCTGTGCACCGTCAACTCCGACGACCCGGCGTACTTCGGCGGCTACGTGGGGGACACCTTCCATGCCGTGCGCGAGGCCCTCGGGCTGAGCAGGGAGCGGATGCGCGAACTGGCCCGCAACTCGTTCGTCGCGTCCTTCCTGGACCACGACGAGGAGCGGCGGGCCCGCTACCTCGCCGAGGTGGACGCGTACGAGTTCACCGGGAACCAGGGCCTGTTCTGAGTTTCCCGCCTGCGCCGCGACGCCTGGCACGCACTCCCCCAAGCTCTTCGAGCAGGGGGGACCCCCAGCCGCGTTGTCGGGATCGCCCACGTACGCCCAGTGCGCGGGCGACCCTCCGCCTTGCGATCGCACGCACCAGACGCCGCGAGCTGATCGGACTCCCCTTTTGTTCGGAGCTCTAGCTAGGAGCTTCCGGGTCCCGGCGCGGCGGTCGTCGTCTGCCGGGGCCCGGCCGTGCCGTAGGCCCCCCGCCGGTCCGGGGCCGCCGGTGCGTCGAACGGGATCTCCACGACCGGCTGTCCGGATCCGCCGGCCGGTGCGACCGCGCCCGCGGCGCCGCCCGTCGACGAGGCGACCACGGTGGCCGGGGTGCCTGCCGCGACCTGTTCGAGCAGGGGGCGGCCGCGGCGGCGCACGGCGGCCGGCAGCAGCGGCCGGCCGCCGGTGTGCCGGGCGACGGCGGCCAGCGGGAGGGCGATCGCCAGCAGCCCGGCCGCGAGGATCGCGCCCATCGCGGGGAAGCCCGCCCGCGCGGCCAGCACGCTGCCGGTGAGGGGGCCCGCCGCGGTGCCGAGCGAGGACGCCGAGCCGACGAGGACGGCCCAGCGGCCACGCCGGTCGAGCGAGGCGGCGAGGCCGATCAGATACGACAGCACGATCGGGTAGAGCGTGTTCCAGGCGATCTCGCCGGCCGCGAAGGCGCCAGGGCCGGTGGCGGAGGCGCTGAGCGCGATACAGCCGGCGATGAGCGCGGTGCCCACGCCGACGGGGAGCGCGCGGCCGAGGCGCGGCCCGAGCATGCCCGCGCCGATCACGCCGAGCAGCCCGGCGCCGAGCGCGATCGCGAAGACCAGGCCGACGGTGACCTCGCTCAGGTGCGCCTGGGTGATGCCGATGCGTCCGCTGACGCCCCACAGGGAGTTCTGGGCGAGGGACCAGCACAGGATGCTCCCGGCCAGGACGAGCCCGGAGCCGCGATGGGGCAGCCGGCCCGCCCCGCGGGGAGCCGCGGTGACGGGCGCGGGGGAGGAGAGGCGGCCGGTCGCGGGCCACACCAGCAGGGCGGTGAGCGCGATCGCGGCGAGCGGGAGGCCATGGCCCGGGCCGAGGCGGGGGACCGTCAGATAGACGGCTCCGGCGAGCGCGGAGACGCCCAGCAGGCCCAGGATGGAGGCGCTGTGCGGGTCCTTCCCCCAAGCTCTCGCCTTCGTTCCGGCAGCGGGCACCCTCATGGCGGCGATGCCGGCCGCGGCGACCGTGGTGGCCGTGCCCGACCCGAAGCCGCCGGTGACCGCTCCCGCGACGACCACGGGAATGCTGTGGCTGACGGCGGCCGTGCCGTATCCGGCGGCGGCGAGCAGCAGCCCGATGCGGGCGAGCCGCCGGGGGCCGATGCGGGAGACGTGGGCGGCCAGCAGAAAGCCCGCGGAGGCAGAACTCAGCAGCAGGGCGCTGCCGATGGAGCCGGCCTCGGTGGCGGAGAGCGGCAGACCCGCGTCGAGTCTGCCGACGGTGGTGGGCAGGAGGTACGCGGCGAGGTACCCGGCCGTGAAAAGGGCGACGAGGGGCCAGGTCGGGGCGGTGCGCGAGGACACGGGCGTTCCAGGGCGTGCGAAAGGGCGGCTCGGAAAGGGGGGTTGGGGCGCCGTCCGTCGACCGACAGGAACGCGCGGGCAATTTGTATCAAGCACGCGGTTTCAAGAAGAAGCGCAGAAGGTGTGAGGTGAGTCACTGTGTGGTTTGCGGCCGGTGAGCCCGGGTAGACGAGCGCTTTTTCGGTGCCTTCGGTGCCTTCGGTGGCGCGGTCCGCTCAGCGCCAGTGCGGCGCCCCCGAGCCGCCGGGCGCGGCCCCCTCGATCCCGGCCCGTACCTCCCGCATCACCGCCACGATCCGCTCCTCGTGCTCCGGCGTCAGCCGGGCCACCGGCACCGAGCAGCTGATCGCGTCCTGCGCCGGGGTGTCGTAGCGCAGGGCGAAGCCGAAGCCGGCGATGCCGATGACGCTCTCCTCGCGGTCGACCGCGTGGCCGCGCTCGCGGGTCGCGGCCAGGTCCGCCGAGAGGGACGCCCGGGTCGTGCGGGTGTGCGGGGTGAGTGCCGCGTACGGGCCCGGAGGCAGCGCGTCGTCGGGCCGTTCGGCCAGCAGCGCCTTGCCGAGCGCGCCCGCGTGGGCGGGCAGGCGCCGGCCGACCCGGCTGATCGTGCGCAGATACGCGTGCGACTCGCGGGTCGCCAGATACGCCACGTCCATGCCGTCGAGGCGGCCCAGATGGATCGTCTCGCCCAGCGCCTCGGACGCCTCGTCCAGGAACGGGCGCACGGCGCGGACGTGCGGGTCGGAGTCCAGATAGCTCGTGCCCGTCAGCAGGGCGCGGAGGCCGATGCCGTAGAGCGAGCCCGTGGCGTCCGTGCGGACCCAGCCCCGCGAGATCAGGGTCTGCAGCAGGGCGTACATCGAACTGCGCGGTACCGAGAGCTGGTCGGCCAGCTCCTGAAGGCGCGCCGGACGGTCGCCGCGGGCCGCGAGCACCTCGAGCAGTTCGACGGTGCGCGCGGCCGACTTCACCTCGCGGACGCCCCCGGTGTCTGACATGCGCCGATCGTAGTCCGGGCGGGGGAGGGCGCGGCCCGCGCGAGCCGGGCCATTGACGGCCCCCGTTCACCTACCTAGGCTTCATCTCCCTACATAGATGACGTCTCCATAGGGAGACAGGCATGTCACCGCTCACCGCCGGACCCGACCTCGCAGGAGCCGCCCCGTGACCGCCGCGACCCGCCCCGACCTCACCATCGACGAGGTGCGACTGACGCCGATCCTGGTCGCCGACCCGCCGCTGCTCAACACCCAGGGCGTGCACCAGCCGTACACCCCTCGGCTGATCGTGGAGGTGGTGACCGTCGACGGGACCACGGGGATCGGCGAGACCTACGGCGACACGAAGTACCTCGATGCCGCCCGGCTCTTCGCCCAGCGGCTGACCGGCCGTCAGGTGACCGACACGGGCGGCCTGTTCGCCCTCGCCGACGAGGTCGCCGTCGGCGCCTCCCCCGACGGCGGCCGGCTCGACGTCGGCGGGCTGCGCGGGGTCCAGACCGCCGACAAGCTCCGGCTGTCCGTCGTCTCCGCCGTCGAGGTCGCCTGTCTCGACGCCCTCGGCAAGACCCTCGGCCTGCCCGTGCACGCGCTGCTCGGCGGCAAGGTGCGGGACGAGGTCGAGTACAGCGCGTATCTGTTCTACCGGTGGGCCCGCCACCCCGAGGGCGTGGCCGCCGAGCAGGACGACTGGGGTGCCGCCCTCGACCCGGCGGGAGTGGTCGCACAGGCCCGGACCTTCAAGGAGCGGTACGGCTTCGGCTCCTTCAAGCTCAAGGGCGGGGTCTTCCCGCCCGACGAGGAGGTCGCCGCGATCCGCGCCCTCGCCGAGGCGTTCCCCGGGCATCCGCTGCGCCTGGACCCCAACGGGGCCTGGACGGTCGAGACCTCGCTGAAGGTGGCCCGGGAACTGGGTGGCCTCCTCGAGTACCTGGAGGACCCCGCCCTCGGGACGGACGCGATGGCCGAGGTCGCCGCGAGGACCGACGTGCCGCTCGCCACCAACATGTGCGTGACCACCTTCCCGGAGATCGAGGAGGCGTTCACCCGCGGCGCCGTCCAGGTCCTGCTGTCCGACCACCACTACTGGGGCGGGCTGCGCACCACCCGGGAACTCGCCGCCGTCTGCCGGGCGTTCGGGGTCGCGCTGTCCATGCACTCCAACACGCACCTCGGCATCTCCCTCGCCGCGATGACCCATGTCGCCTCGACCGTGCCCGGCCTCCACCACGCCTGCGACACCCACTACCCCTGGCAGTCCGAGGACGTCATCACCGAGCGTCTGACCTTCGAGGACGGCAGGATCGCCGTACCGGACGCGCCCGGTCTCGGGGTCACACTGGACCGCGACCGGCTGGCCGCCCTCCACGCGCGCTGGCTCGCCGACGACGGCACCCTGCGCGACCGCGACGACGCCGCGGCGATGCGTGTCGCGGATCCCGGGTGGGTCACCCCCGTGGTGCCCCGCTGGTAGGGCACGGCTCCGGGCAACCGCCGCCGCCCACCGGGACGATTGGTGCACACTGACTGGATCCGCACCACGTCAGGGAGCCCACCGTGACCGCCACCACCGGAGAGGGACCGCACCGCCACCCCGGCCTGGAGGAGGGGCCGCACCCCCATCCCCACATCGGGGACGGGCCGCACCACCACTCCCATGTCGACCCCCTGGCCGCCCTGCGCGCGCCGGGGGACCCGCCCCGGGACGTGTACCTCACGGGGACGGTCTTCCTCGACATCATCTTCACCGGGCTCGCATCCGCCCCCGTGCGCGGCACCGAGTCCTGGGCGCGCGGGATGGGATCCAGCCCCGGCGGGGTCGCCAACATGGCCACCGCGCTGGCCCGCCTCGGCCTGAAGACCTCCCTGGCCGCGGCCTTCGGCGACGACCACTACGGCGAGTACTGCTGGGACGAGCTGGAACAGGGCGAGGGCATCGACCTCTCGCCGTCCCGGCGGGTCCCCGGCTGGCACTCCCCGGTCACCGTCTCCATGGCCTACGAGGGCGAGCGGACCATGGTCTCCCACGGCCACGAGCCGCCGCCGGAGAAGCCCGACCCCCTCTGCCCGCCCCGCGCCCGTGCCGCCGTAGCCTCGCTGACCCCGGGCCGCCGCGCCCCCTGGATCGCCGAGGCCGCGAAGCGGGGCACCCGGATCTTCGCCGACGTCGGCTGGGACGACACCGGGGCCTGGGACCTCACGGGCCTCGCCGATCTCGAACACTGCGAGGCGTTCCTGCCGAACGCCGAGGAGGCCATGCGGTACACGGGCACCGACTGCCCGCGCGCCGCCGCGCACGCGCTGAGCACCTGTGTGCCGCTGGCCGTGGTCACCCTCGGCGCGGAGGGCGCGTACGCCGTGGACGGGCGTACCGGGGAGACCGCCGCCGTGCCCGCGATCGCCGTCGAGGCGCTGGATCCGACGGGCGCGGGCGATGTCTTCGTGGCGGGCTTCGTGACCGGGACGCTCGCCGAGTGGCCGCTGGCCGACCGCCTCGCCTTCGCGGGCCTGACGGCGGCGCTCTCGGTGCAGGAGTTCGGCGGGTCGCTGTCGGCGCCCGGATGGTCCGAGGTCGCGGCGTGGTGGCGCCGGGTCCAGTCCTACGAGAACCAGGACCCGGCGGCCCTCAGCCGGTACGCGTTCCTCGACCGGCTGGTTTCGCAGGAGTGCGGGGAGCCCTGGCCACGGCGGCGGGCCGTACCGACGATCGGGTTCCGCGGATCGGCGTGAGCGCGCGCGACATGAGCGCGCGCTGTCGCCGGGAGCGCGCGCCGCGGCCGGGAGCGGCGTCCGCCCGCGACGGCCCGGCGCCGCTCAGAAGCCCAGACGGCGCAACTGCTTCGGGTCCCGCTGCCAGTCCTTGGCCACCTTCACATGGAGGTCCAGGAACACCGGGGTCCCGAGCAGCGCCTCGATGTGCTTGCGGGACTTGATGCCGACCTCCTTCAGCCGCTTGCCCTTGGGGCCGATGATGATCCCCTTCTGGCTGGGGCGCTCGATGTAGAGGTTCGCGTGGATGTCCAGGAGCGGCTTGTCCGCCGGACGGTCCTCGCGCGGCAGCATCTCCTCCACCACCACCGCGATGGAGTGCGGCAGTTCGTCCCGCACGCCCTCCAGCGCCGCCTCCCGGATCAGCTCGGCCACCATCACCTGCTCCGGCTCGTCCGTCAGATCGCCCTCGGGGTACAACGCGGGCCCCTCGGGCAGCAGCGGGATCAGCAGGTCGGCCAGCAGCTCCACCTGCTCGTCCCCGACCGCGGACACGGGCACGATCTCCGCCCACTCGATCCCGAGCTCCTTGCCGAGCTGGTCGATCGCGATCAGCTGCTCGGCCAGGGCCTTGGAGTCCACGAGGTCCGTCTTGGTGACGATCGCGACCTTGGGGGTCTTCCTGATCCCCGCCAGCTCCTTGGCGATGAAGCGGTCACCGGGACCGAGCTTCTGGTCGGCGGGCAGACAGAAGCCGATCACGTCCACCTCGGCCCAGGTCGTCCGCACCACGTCGTTGAGCCGCTCGCCGAGCAGCGTCCGCGGCTTGTGCAGACCGGGGGTGTCGACCAGGATCAGCTGCGCGTCCGGCCGGTGCACGATGCCCCGTACCGTGTGCCGCGTCGTCTGCGGCCGGTTCGAGGTGATCGCCACCTTCTGCCCTACCAGAGCGTTCGTGAGGGTGGACTTGCCCGCGTTGGGACGACCCACGAGACAGGCGAAGCCCGCCCGGTGGACGGCCTCGGTCGGCTCGGATGACTGACTGCGCACGCTCATGACGCCCATTCTCCCTGATCCACGGAGCGCCTCCGCACGGTCGCCCGCACGCCGGGCCCGATGAGGCCCCGGACATCCCGACGCGCGCGGGCAACGGCCGCAGTCGTGCGGCGCGTACGGCCCCTCAGCCGGCCGTCAGGCGCGCGCGGACCGTGCCGTCCGGGCCCGCCACCAGCACCGGCGTCCCGGGGCCGCCGAGGTCCCGCACCGCCGCCCGGTCCTCGGCGGACGCGGACTCGGCCTCCGTGACCAGGGCCGCCGCCTCCAGCGACGTCGCGCCCGACGTCACCGCCATCGCCACCGCCGTCTGCAGGGCGCTCAGTTTCAGTGACTCCAGGGCGACGGTTCCGGCCACATACGTACGCCCGGTCTCGTCGCGCACGGCGGCACCCTCCGGCACGCCGTTGCGGGCCCGCGCCGAGCGGGCCAGGGTGACGATCTTGCGGTCCTCGGGGTCGAGCGCGCTGCTGTCGGTCATGGCCCGAGCATACGGAGCGGCCCGGACCCGGCGGCCCTCAGGGGAGCATGTCCGAGTGCGCCGGCGAAGTGCGGCCCGCCCCGCGCGCCCGGTCCCGCCGAGGGCTCACTCCGGCTGCGGCTCCCGCGCCGCGGGCTCGGCCGCGCCCACCGGCTCCACCAGCACGGTGACGATCTTGTTCCTGCGGCCCGCCGCGGCCTCCGCGGTCAGCCGCAGTTCCCGGCCGTCGGGGAGTTCGACCACGGACGACGCCCCGGCGATCGGCACCCGGCCGAGCGCCTTCGCGAGCAGTCCGCCGACCGTCTCCACGTCCTCGTCGTCGTACGCCTCCAGCCCGTACAGCTCGCCGAGGTCGCCGATGTCGAGGCGGGCGGTGACGCGGTAGCGGTCGTCGCCCAGGTTCTCCACCGGCGGCAGTTCGCGGTCGTACTCGTCGGTGATCTCGCCGACGATCTCCTCCAGGATGTCCTCGATGGTGACGATCCCGGCCGTGCCGCCGTACTCGTCGATGACGACGGCGACGTGGTTGCGCTCCTTCTGCATCTCCCGCAGCAGGTCGCCCGCGTTCTTGGTGTCGGGCACGAAGGTGGCCGGGCGCATGGCGGTGGACACCAGCTCCGCCTCGGCGTCCCGGCTGATGTGCGTCTTGCGGGCCAGGTCCTTCAGATACACGATCCCGACGATGTCGTCCTCGCTCTCCCCGGTGACCGGGATGCGCGAGAAACCGGACCGCAGGGCCAGGGTCAGCGCCTGGCGGATGGTCTTGTGGCGCTCGATGACCACCAGGTCCGTCCGCGGGACCATCAGCTCCCGCACCAGGGTGTCGCCCAGCTCGAACACCGAGTGCACCATACGGCGCTCCTCGGCCTCGATGAGGGACTCCTTCTCCGCCAGGTCGACCAGGGCGCGCAGCTCCGCCTCGGAGGCGAAGGGGCCGCGACGGAAGCCCTTGCCGGGGGTGAGCGCGTTGCCGATGAGGATGAGGAGGGACGGGATCGGGCCCATGATCCGGGCCAGCGGCACGAGGACGTACGCCGCCGCCGTCGCCGTGTTCAGCGGGTGCTGGCGGCCGATCGTGCGCGGGGAGACGCCGACGGCGACGTACGACACGAGGACCATGACCGCGATGGCGACCAGCAGGGCCCCGGCCGTCCCGGAGAACTCCTGCAGACAGGCGTAGGTGACGAGCGCGGCGGCGGCCATCTCGCAGGTGACCCGGACGAGCAGGGCCACGTTGAGGTAGCGGGTGGGGTCCGCGGCGACCTGGGCGAGCTTGGCGCTGCCGCGCCGGCCGCTGCGGACGGCCTCCTCGGCACGGAAACTGGAGACCCGCGCGAGGCCCGCCTCCGCGCAGGCGGCCAGCCAGGCGACGACGACCAGGGCGACGGCGCCGACGACGAGCTGGGCACTCATGACACGGTGGGGGCCGGGGACGGGCCGGTCAGGCCCTTCTCCGCGCGCCAGCCGTCCACGATGGCGGCCTGAAGGCCGAACATCTCGGCCTTCTCGTCGGGCTCCTCGTGGTCGTAGCCGAGCAGGTGCAGCACACCATGGACGGTCAGGAGCTGGAGCTCCTCGTCCATGGAGTGCTGCGTCGGTGCCTCGGCGCCCTGCCGGGCGGCGACCTCCGGGCACAGCACGATGTCGCCGAGCAGCCCCTGCGGGGGCTCGTCGTCGTCCTTGGACGGCGGTCGCAGCTCGTCCATCGGGAAGGACATGACATCCGTCGGTCCCGGCAGGTCCATCCACTGGATGTGCAACTGCTCCATGGCGTCGGCGTCCACGACGATCACCGAGAGCTCGGAGAGCGGGTGGATGCGCATCCGCGCGAGTGCGTAGCGGGCGATGTCGAGGATCGCCTGCTCGTCGACCTCGGTGCCGGATTCGTTGTTGACGTCGATCGACATGGTGCTGCTGGTCTACTTCCCCTTGTGCGCGTGCCCGCCCTTGTCGCGGCCGGGCTTGTGCGTGCCGTTCTCGGTGCCGTTCTGGCTGTCGTACTTCTCGTACGCGTCGACGATACGGCCGACGAGCTTGTGCCGTACGACATCGTGGGACGACAGACGGGAGAAGTGGACGTCCTCGACGCCTTCCAGGATCTCCTGGACCTGCCGCAGACCGCTCTTGGTGCCGTTCGGCAGGTCCACCTGGGTCACATCACCCGTGATCACGATCTTCGAGTCGAAGCCGAGGCGGGTGAGGAACATCTTCATCTGTTCGGGGCTCGTGTTCTGGGCCTCGTCGAGAATGATGAAGGCGTCGTTCAGGGTGCGGCCGCGCATGTACGCGAGCGGTGCGACCTCGATCGTCCCGGCGGCCATCAGCCGCGGGATGGAATCGGGGTCGAGCATGTCGTGCAGCGCGTCGTAGAGCGGGCGCAGATACGGGTCGATCTTCTCGTACAGCGTGCCGGGCAGGAAGCCGAGACGCTCGCCCGCCTCGACGGCCGGACGGGTCAGGATGATCCGGTTGACCTGCTTGGACTGCAGGGCCTGGACCGCCTTGGCCATGGCGAGGTACGTCTTGCCGGTACCGGCGGGGCCGATGCCGAAGACGATCGTGTGCTTGTCGATCGCGTCGACGTACCGCTTCTGGTTGAGTGTCTTGGGACGGATCGTCCGGCCGCGCGAGGACAGGATGTTCTGCGTCAGCACCTCGGCCGGGGTCTCGGGTCCGTCGCCCTCACCGTTCTCGCTCGACCTGAGCATGGCGATCGAGCGTTCCACTGCGTCCTCCGTCATCGGCTGCCCGGTGCGGAGCACGAGCATCATCTCTGCGAACAGGCGCTGGACCAGGGCGACATCCGCCGGGTCGCCGACCGCGCTGATCTCATTGCCCCGGACATGGATGTCGACCCCCGGGAAGGCCGTCTCGATCACGCGCAGCAGGGAGTCGCCCGAACCCAGCACCATCACCATGGGGTGCTGGGCAGGGACGGTGATCTGTGTTCGCGCCTGCCCCTGCGCGGGGGTGTGAGCTGTGGGTGTCTGCGTCATGGGCCGGCCGGTAGGCCTGCGATTCCTCCTCCGTAGGGCCGCGCAGCTGAGGGCGGCCTCGCGGTTTCAAGAGTACGACGCGGCACTGACAGAGCCGTAGGACTTTTTTGTGTGCTGGTACGACCCCGGAGTGGGACCGCACTCAGAGCGGGACGACCCTGACCCGGGCCGTGGTATGGCGTCCCTGTCCGGGCTTTCACTCCACTCCCCGGATCCGCCCCACCAGCACCGCCCCGGCCAGTGCGATCACCGCCGCCACCAGATACAGCACCCGGTAGCCGCCCAGCTGCGTGACGATCGGCGCGGCCAGGGCCGGGGCCGCGACCTGGGGGAGGGCGTTGGCGATGTTGATCACCCCCAGGTCCCTGCCGCGGTCCAGGGCCGCTGGCAGGACGTCCGTCATCAGCGCGAAGTCCACCGAGGTGAACACCCCGAAGCCCACGCCGAGGACCGCCGCCGCGACGACCGTGCCCGTCCAGGTCTGCCAGCCCGCCAGAGCCGCCGTCGCCACCGCCATCAGCACTCCCGACCAGACCACGAACGGCTTGCGGCGCCCCACCCGGTCCGACCAGACGCCGCCGACGACCACCGTGGCGAGCAGGGTGACGCCGTTGACCGCGGTCAGGACGAGGACGCCCTGCTCGGGGTCGTGGACGGGAATCCCCGCGGCCCGGACGGAGCCGGGGCCCCGGGGGAGGATGCGGTCCCGCAGGTAGTACAGGAGATACAGCAGCACCAGCGCGTTGCTGAGGTTGATCAGGAAGCGGGTCAGCCAGGCCCACCCCAGGTCGGGATGGCGGCGCGGACTGAGCCGGAACCCGGCCAGGAAGCCCCGCCACGACCAGGGCGGGCGGTCCGCCGCCGGCAGCCGCAGGTCCGCGTGGCGCAGGACGTACGGCGCCACGCCCACCACCGTGAACACCGCGCACGCCGCATAGCCCGCCCCGATGCCCCCGGCCACCGTCGCCAGGCCCGTCCCGCCCACCACCCCGAGGATCTGCGCCGCCCCCAGCCAGCCGCCCACCGAGCCCCGCTGGAGCCGCGGCACCCGGTCCGGCACCGCCGCCGTCACCGCCGCGAAGGCCGCGTTCAGCGTGAGCTGCACCAGGCACCAGCCCAGTGCCATGATCCACACGCCGTCCGCCGCGGCCAGCAGCAGGAGCGACAGCGCCCCGCCCGCCGCCCCCGCCACGATCCACGGGGTACGGCGGCCGAAGCGTCCCGTGGTGCGGTCCGAGAGCGCGCCGAAGAACGGGTTCGCGACCAGGGACACCACCGCGCCCGCGCCCGTGACCCAGGCCAGCATCATCTCCTTGGACAGTCCGGAGCCGGGCGCGAAGTCCTTCGCCTGCGAGGCCAGCAGGATCTGCAGCGGGCCGTACCAGCCCACCCAGATCGCCCCGTTGGCCAGCGACAAGGCCGAGACCCAGCCCCGGCCGACCCGTTCGACGGGCTCGGCGAGGGCGTTCTGGGGCCGGCCGGCGGGCCGCTTCGCCGTCGTCATCCCCGCGCCCGCAGCAGGTCCCGCAGCCAGGCGTACGACGCCTTCGGGGTCCGCTGAAGCGTCGTGTAGTCCACGTGCACCAGGCCGAAGCGGCGCGCATACCCCTCGGCCCACTCGAAGTTGTCCAGCAGGGACCACACGAAGTAGCCGCGCACGTCGGTCCCCGCCTCCACCGCCCGGTGCAGCGCCCGGATGTGGCCGTCCAGATAGGCGATGCGCTCCTGGTCGTCGACGCCCTCGTAGGAGCAGCCGTTCTCGGTGATGACGACGGGCGGCAGCCGGTCGCCGTAGCGGTCACGGAAGCCGGTCAGCAGCTCGGTCAGCGCCTCGGGGACCACCGGCCAGCCGAAGTCGGTGACCGGATGGCCCTCGATCCCCCGGACGGAGAAGGGCAGTTCGGCGGGCAGGGTGAGGCCGCCGAACTCGATGTCCTCGCCCTGCGGGGCGCCCACCCGCGTCGGCGCGTAGTAGTTGATCCCGTACCAGTCGAGGGGCTCGGAGATGACCTTCAGATCGGACGCCACACCCTCGGGACCGCCCGGCATCAACGCGTCGATGCCGTCCGGGTAGCGGCCGAGCAGCAGCGGGTCGGCGAACAGCCGGTTGAGCAGGATGTCGTAGAACTCCGCGGCCGCCACGTCCTCCTCCCCCGCGGAGGCGGGCCACGTCGGCCCGTGCGAGTTGGCGATCCCGATGTCGCCCGCCCCGGCCGCGCGCAGCGCCTGTACGGCCAGACCATGGGCCAGTAGCTGGTGGTGGGCGACCGGCAGCGCGTCGAACAGCAGGTGTCGGCCCGGCGCGTGGACGCCGAGCGCATGGCCCAGCAGGGTGTGTTCGGCGGGCTCGTTGAGGGTGATCCACGTGGGCACGCGGTCGCCGAGCCGCCCGGCGACGACCGACACGTACTCGGCGAACCGGAAGGCCGTGTCCCGCTCCAGCCAGTCCAGCGTGACCGGGAGGTCCCAGTGGAAGAGGGTCACGACCGGGCGTACGCCCGCCGCGCACAGCTCGTCCACCAGCCGGTCGTAGAAGTCCAGGCCGCCGGGGGAGTTCACCCGGGGCCAGGAGACCGAGAAGCGGTACGCGTCCACACCGAGGTCCGCGAGGAGGGCCACGTCCTCGCGGTAGCGGTGGTAGTGGTCGCAGGCCACCGCCGCCGTCGAGCCGTCCTTCACCCGGCCCGGTGCGGCGGTGAACACGTCCCACACGGAGGGCTCGCGCAGATCGGCCGCCCCCTCGATCTGGTGGGCCGAGGTGGACACGCCCCACAGGAAGCCGGCGGGGAACGGGGGTATCGGGTTCGTCGCCATGCGCCGGATCATCCTTACCGCCGGTAAGGCGCGTCAACGGGTGCGCGCGAACTGCCGGTCACCGCGCGGACCGGGGGCTCACGCCCCCTCCTTCAGTATCCGGGAGATCAGCGTCCGCTGGTCCTCCGTGAGCCGGGGATCCGCGCAGTACACGGTCCTGCCGTCCACGGTGATCTCGTAGGTGAAGCCGTCCGGCACACCGGCCGGCGGCGTGCCCCGGCCGCCGGCCAGGGCACGCTCGGCCAGGGCGTGCCACTCCTGGGCGTCGGTCCGTTTCGAGGTGTCCACCTCGGCCCGGCGCTCGATGCCTGAGAACCCGCCCGTACGCCTCACTCGAATACGCATGGCACCTGTCTAGTACGAGACGGGCGCCCGGGCTACGACGCCTGCACCCCGACCTGCTCCCAGGCCTTGTGGACGGCCTCCTGCTCCGGGCCCTCGCGGTAGCGGCTCCGCGCCGCCGCCACCGTCAGCCGCGCGAAGTCCGCGAAGGTCGCCTGCGGGTCCAGATCTCCGCCGGTCAGCACGTCGTACCAGATCTGCCCGGCCCGTTCCCAGGCGTGCCCGCCGAGTTCGGTGGCGACCAGGTAGAACGCGTGGTTGGGAATGCCGGAGTTGATGTGCACCCCGCCGTTGTCCCGGCCGGTGCGCACATAGCCGTCCATCGTCCCCGGCTGCGGGTCCTTGCCGAGCGCGTCGTCGTCGTACGCGCTGCCCGGTTCCTTCATCGAGCGCAGCGCCTTGCCGTTGACGCGCGGGGCGAGCAGCCCGGCCCCGATCAGCCAGTCGGCCTCGGTGGCGGTCTGGCCGAGCGTGTACTGCTTGATCAGCGAGCCGAACACGTCCGACATCGACTCGTTGAGGGCGCCCGGCTGGCCGAAGTAGGCCAGGTTCGCGGTGTACTGGGTGACGCCGTGGGTGAGTTCGTGGCCGATGACGTCGACCGGGGTGGTGAAGTCGAGGAAGATCTCCCCGTCCCCGTCGCCGAACACCATCTGCTCGCCGTTCCAGAAGGCGTTGTCGTAGTTCTCGCCGAAGTGGACGCTCGCGTCCAGCGGCAGGCCCTTGCCGTCGACGGAGTCGCGGCCGTACGCCTGCCGATACAGCTCGAAGGTGGCGCCGAGGCCCGCGTACGCACGGTTGACCGTGGCGTCCTCGCCGGGCTCGTCGCCCTCGCCGCGGACCTTGGTGCCGGGCAGGGTCTGCTGGTGCCCGGCGTCGTAGACCGTGCGGTGCGGTGTGCCGGTGCCGGTGCCGGTGCCGGTCGTGGGCGGGGTCGGCGCGGGTGTGCCGATGACCGTGGTCAGCCTGCGGCGGGTGCGCTCCAGGGCGTCCCGCTCCAGGGTGCGGCGCGCGGGAGTGGCGAGCGCGGAGTCCTCGTGCCGGGCGAGCTTGTCGAGGACATGCGGCGGCACGATGGTGCAGAAGACGGGCTCGAAGCCCCCGTGGGTGTTCATGTTCGGCACCCTTGCACTGTGTGACGGCACTGTCACCACCCGCAACGGTGATTGGTGAAAAGCCACGCCATGGAGCGATCTGTTCCGTGAACAGGTGACATGGGCGGCGATCTCGGGAGAATACGGCCGGCTGTGAGCTGCCGCACTTTTTGTCCGAAATGTCATCGCGGTCCCGCATACTGATACGACCCCTCGCATCCGGCGCGGCTCGACTACGATGCGGAGCATCATGCGTTTCGGGCTGCTCCTCCTTAGCTGCCGCGGCGAGGGCCTGTAGTCGAGGCCGACCCCCTCCCCGCGGAGTTTGGCGTTGCGCCGTCGGCCGTCCTTCCGGACCCCCTGAGGAGCCCACGCACCATGGCGAACCGCCAGCAGCCCACATCCATGCCCATCCACAAGTACCGCCCGTACGAGCAGGTCGACATCCCCGACCGCACCTGGCCGGACCAGCGGATCAGCCGCGCCCCGCGCTGGCTCTCCACCGACCTGCGCGACGGCAACCAGGCCCTGATCGACCCGATGTCGCCGGCGCGCAAGCGGGCGATGTTCGACCTGCTGGTGAAGCTGGGCTACAAGGAGATCGAGATCGGCTTCCCGGCCTCCGGCCAGACCGACTTCGACTTCGTCCGCTCGATCATCGAGGACGAGGGCGCGGTCCCGGACGACGTGACGATCTCCGTACTGACCCAGGCCCGCGAGGACCTGATCGAGCGCACCGTCGAGTCCCTGAAGGGCGCGCGGCGGGCGACCGTCCACCTCTACAACGCGACCGCCCCCGTCTTCCGCCGCGTGGTCTTCCGCGGCTCCAAGGACGACATCAGGCAGATCGCCGTGGACGGCACACGGCTGGTGATGGAGTACGCGGAGAAACTGCTGGGCCCCGAAACCGAGTTCGGCTACCAGTACAGCCCCGAGATCTTCGTCGACACCGAGCTGGACTTCGCCCTGGAGGTCTGCGAGTCGGTCATGGACGTCTGGCAGCCCGGCCCGGACCGCGAGATCATCCTCAACCTGCCCGCCACCGTGGAGCGCTCGACCCCCTCCACCCACGCGGACCGCTTCGAGTGGATGCACCGCAACCTCTCCCGCCGTGAGTACATCTGCCTGTCGGCCCACCCGCACAACGACCGCGGCACCGCCGTGGCCGCCGCGGAGCTGGCCGTGATGGCCGGCGCCGACCGCGTCGAGGGCTGCCTGTTCGGCCAGGGCGAGCGCACCGGCAACGTCGACCTGGTCACCCTGGGCATGAACCTCTTCTCGCAGGGCGTCGACCCGCAGATCGACTTCTCCGACATCGACGAGATCCGCCGCACGTGGGAGTACTGCAACCAGATGGAGGTCCACCCCCGCCACCCGTACGTCGGGGACCTCGTCTACACCTCTTTCTCCGGCTCCCACCAGGACGCCATCAAGAAGGGCTTCGACGCCATGGAGGCCGACGCGGCCGCCCAGGGCAAGACCGTCGACGACCTCGAGTGGGCGGTGCCGTACCTGCCGATCGACCCCAAGGACGTCGGCCGCTCCTACGAGGCGGTCATCCGGGTGAACTCGCAGTCCGGCAAGGGCGGCATCGCGTACGTCCTGAAGAACGACCACAAGCTGGACCTGCCGCGCCGGATGCAGATCGAGTTCTCGAGGATCATCCAGGCGAAGACGGACGCCGAGGGCGGCGAGGTCACACCGGCGGAGATCTGGAGCGTCTTCCAGGACGAGTACCTGCCGAACCCGGACAACCCCTGGGGCCGTATCCAGGTGAGGACGGGCCAGACGACCACCGGCAAGGACGGCGTCGACACCCTGACGGTCGAGGCCACGGTCGACGGCCAGGACACCGTCCTCACCGGCTCCGGCAACGGTCCGATCTCGGCCTTCTTCGACGCGCTGCAGTCCATCGGCATCGACGTACGCCTGCTGGACTACCAGGAGCACACGATGAGCGAGGGAGCCTCCGCCCAGGCGGCCTCGTACATCGAGTGCGCGATCGACGGCAAGGTCCTGTGGGGCATCGGCATCGACGCGAATACGACACGTGCCTCGCTGAAGGCCGTCGTCTCCGCGGTCAACCGCGCCGACCGCTGACCCTCTGACCGGCACGTTCCCGGCCCCGTCCGCCCTCCCGGGCGGGCGGGGCCACGTCATGGACCGGCCATTCCGTCCGAAGATCACGGAGAGGTCTCGTCCGGGGTACTGACTCCGCATCACCAATGTGGCTAACATCACGCCACACGGCGATGCTGCCGCGTGGTGACGGAGGTGCGACGTGCTGCCAGGACGGGGACGCAACGGCCGTGGAGTCCGCAAGGCCCGTGCCGCGCAACTTCTGGGCATCCGCACCGTATGGACCGCCGTGGGCGACGGCGAGTTCTACTGCCCCGGCTGCGGAGGCGACCGCAACTACCAGCGCCTCACCGGACGCCGCCGCCTCGCCCTCGTCGGCGTCCCGGTCCTGCCGCGCGGCGAGACGGGCCCGGTCGTGGAGTGCGCGGCCTGCGGCCACCACTACGGCACGGACGTCCTGGACCACCCCACCACGACCCGCTTCTGCGCGATGCTCCGCGACGCCGTCCACACGGTGGCCCTCGCGGTCCTCGCCGCGGGCGGCACCTGCTCCCGTACGGCCCTGGAGACGGCCGCCGCCGCCGTCCGCTCCGCCGGCTTCGACGACTGCACCGTGGACGGGATCGGCGCCCTGGTCGAGGCCCTGATCGCCGACACCGGCCGGGTCTGCGGCGAACCGGGCGGCGCGAGCCTCGCCATAGAACTGCACGAGGCCCTGGACCCCCTGGCCCCGCACCTCGCCCCCGCCGGCCGCGAGTCGATCCTTCTCCAGGGCGCCCGCATCGCCCTCGCGGACGGCCCCTACACCCCCGCCGAGCGCGAGGTTCTCACCACGGTCGGCGCGGCCCTGACGATCTGCTCCAACGAGGTGACCCGGCTGCTGGCGGCAGCGCGCACCCCCTCGTGACGGGAAAGCCAACGGCCCGCCACCAGCCCCCACCCCTCGGCCGGGACGGCCGCCGGGCCGAACGCCCCACACCCCGCTACGCCCTCCTCCGCCTCGGCACCGGCCGAACGCTCCGCCCGCGCACGGTCCTCCGTGTACTCCGAAAGAGGGTCCGACCGCACATCAGATCCCCCGCGCCGCAGGTCTACCGCCATCACGTCCGTGGCACATTCACGGCAACGGGAGGTGACACATCCCGTGCCCACCGCAGCGCAGGGAGCGTGCCATGACCCGCATCCGTCGCCCCGCCGTCCGAGCCACGGTCGCCGCCGGGCTGCTCAGTGTCCTCCCGGTGACGCAGACGGCGTCCGCCCTGCCGCTTCCGCACCGCGGCGGCTGCGTCTCCTCCGTGCCGTACACCGCCGGACAGGGCGGGTACCGCTCCTACCGGATCCCGGCGACCGTCGTCACGGGGAAGGGGACCGTGCTCGCCTTCGCCGAGGGGCGGCGGAACGGATCGGGGGACAGCGGGGACATAGACGTCGTGCTCAGACGGTCCCCGGACGGCGGCTGCACCTGGGGACCGCTCGCGGTCGTCGCGGCCGGCAAGGGCGACACCCGGGGCAACCCGGCACCGGTCGTGGACCCGAAGACCGGGCGGATCGTCCTCGTCACGTCCTACAACAGCGGTGCGGTGACCGAGGCGCAGATCATGCGCGGCGAGGTGACGCCCCGCCAGAGCCGCCGCGTCTTCGTCCAGACGAGCCGGGACGACGGGCGGCACTTCTCGGCCCCACGGGAGATCACCGCCGCGGTGAAGCGGGCGGACTGGCGGTGGTACGCCACCGGCCCCGGTCACGCGATCGCCCTCACTCGCGGCCCGCACGCCGGACGTCTCGTCGTGCCCGCCAACCACTCCGCCGCGCCGCCTCACGGTTCCCCCGACACCGGGCGGGAGGCCAGGTACTACGGCGCGCACGCGATCTACTCCGACGACGGCGGCACCACCTGGCACCTGGGCTTCAGCGACGACCCCCACGAGGGGCACGACAATCCCAACGAAAGCAGCGCGGCCCAGCTCCCCGACGGGCGGCTCTACTTCAGCGCACGCGACCAGAACGGCAGCAGCGCCGGAAACCGCCTCGACAGCTACTCCGACGACGGGGGTCGGACCCTGGAGCGCCCCTACGCCGTACAGCACACCCTGGACGACGTCCCCGTCGTCCAGGGCAGCGTCCTCCAACTCCAGGGCACACACGCCCCGCTGCTCTTCTCCGCGCCCTCCAAGCCCACCGCACGCGAGGCGATGGCGATCTGGCGCAGCACCGACGACGGGGCGAGCTTCACCAAGGTGCGGACGCTGTCCTGGCAAAAGGCGGCCTACAGCGACCTGGTCCAACTGCGCGGCGGACAGGCCGCGATCCTCTACGAGACCGGGGCGAAGGGAACGTACGACACGATCGAGTTCCGGCGGAACCTCCTCGCCGGCCGGAACTGACGGCTACAGCAGCCCCGCCGCCGCCAGGTACTTGCCCACCCGTTCCGTCTCCGCCTCCGACAGTGCCACCTGGGGCTCGGCCGTCGCCGGGCACGCGATCACGCCCCTCAGCCACAGGGCCGTCTTGAACGCGCCCAGGCCCGAGGAACTGCCGCCCATCCGCGCCGGGTCCCCGGCGCCGGTGATGCCGAACAGCGCGCACAGCCGCTCCTGCTCCTCCCGCGCCCCGGCCCAGTCGCCCGCACGGCACAGGCGGTCCAGGCGGACGTACCCCTCGGGGTCCACGTTGGCCAGCCCCGGGACCGCCCCGTCCGCGCCCAGGGCCAGGGCCGAGTCCACGACCAGCTCGGAACCCGTCAGCACGCTGAAGCCCCTGATCCCGGGCCGCGTTCGGGCGCCCGTCACCACCGCGCGGAAGGCGGCCAGGTCGCCGCTGGAGTCCTTGAGACCGGCCAGGGTCCCCTCCTCGGCCAGCTCCAGGACCAGCTCCGGGCTCAGCTTGGTGTGGACGGACACCGGGATGTCGTAGGCGAACACCGGCACGGGAGAGCGCTCGGCGACCAGACGGTAGTGGCGGGCGACCTCCGCGGGATGCGTGCGCGTGTAGAAGGGCGCCGTCACCACCACCGCGTCCGCGCCCGCCCCGGCCGTGTACGCCACATGGTCCAGCACCCGGGGCGTGGTCATGTCGATCGCCCCGGCCAGGACCGGGACCCGGCCGGACACATGGGACACGACCCTCTCCACCACCAGCCGGCGCTGGCGGTCCGTCAGATACGCCGCCTCCCCGGACGACCCCAGCACGAACAGGGCGTCCACCCCGGCCGACAGCAGCCGGTCCACGAGCCTGACGAGCGAGGGGACGTCCACCTCGCGGTCCGGTGTCAGAGGGGTGCAGACGGGCGGGACGACACCAATGAGCGGGGTGGGCAGGGTCATCAGGGCTCCCGGGCATGTTTCTTGTCGGGCCGTACGTGTTCCGGCAGTACCTCGGCCACGGCGGTGACCGGGGAGGGCCGTGCGGCCTGGCGCACGAGGTCGCGCGTCGGCTCGTCCTCCTCCACAGGATGGTGGCAGCGGAAGCGGTGACCGGCGGCCGACGCGCCCGAGAAGGCCGGCATCGCCGTGGCACACACCTCGTCCGCCTTCCAGCAGCGGGTACGGAACGGGCAGCCGCTCGGCGGCCGGGTGGCCGACGGCACCGGACCGGCCAGCGGGATCGGGTCGATCGGGTCCAGCAGACCGGGCGTCGCGGAGAACAGGGCACGGGTGTACGGGTGCCGGGCGTGCTCGGTGACCCGCCCGGCCGGAGCCTCCTCGACGATCCGGCCCAGATACATGGTGATCACCCGGTCGCTCATCCGCCGAACCGTCTGGATGTCGTGCGAGACGAAGACGAGCGCCAGGCCCAGGCGTTCCCGCAGATCCAGCAGGAGGTTGAGGATCTGCGCACGGACCGACACGTCCAGCGCGCTCGTCGGCTCGTCGGCGACCACCAGCTCGGGGTCGAGGGCGAGGGCGCGGGCGATGGCCACGCGCTGCCGCTGGCCGCCGGAGAGCTGCCCGGGCAGGGCGTCGGCGAGGGCACGGGGAAGGCCCACGAGGGACATCAGCTCCCGCACCCGCTCCCTACGCGCCTGAGGTGTACCGCGCCGGTGCACATCCAGCGGGTCGCGCAGGATCCGGTGCACGGTCAGCCGCCGGTTCAGTGCCGTCGACGGGTCCTGGAAGACCATGCCGGTGCTTCCGCCGACGGCGGCCCGGCGTTCGGCGGGCGGCATCGACCACAGGTCGCGGCCCCGGAAGAGCACCGTGCCGGACGTCGGCCGCTGAACGCCCACCAGCACCTTCGCCAGGGTCGACTTGCCGCACCCCGACTCGCCGACCACGCCGACCGTCTCGCCGGGCGCCACGGTCAGCTCCGCGCCGGTCAGGGCGTACACGCGGTCCCGGGTGAACAGACCGCCGCCGCGCGCCTTGTGGACGACATGGGCGTCGGAGACCTCCACGAGCGCCTCAGGGGCACCGGACGGCTCGACAGTCGCACTCACGTCACGGCCTCGCTCTCCTCCGTCGTCACCAGATCGACCGCCGGGTGGTGGCAGGCCGCCGTGTGCGTCCGCGTCCCCAGCAGGGCGGGCGCCGTCGTCCGGCACACCTCGCTCGACCGCGGGCAGCGGTCCGCGAAGCGGCAGCCGGCCGGGAAGTCGGCGGGGGCGGGGACGACCCCCCTGATCTGCGTCATCCGTGCGGCGGCCGACTCCAGGGACAGCACACTGCCGAGCAGCCCGCGCGTGTAGTGGTGGGCGGGCGCCGCCACCAGCTCGGCGGTCACCCCGGTCTCCACGATCTGCCCGCCGTACATCACCGCCACCCGGTCCGTGACGTCCGCCACCAGCGCCAGGTCGTGCGAGACGAGGATCAGCGCGAACCCCAGTTCCGCCCGCAGCCCGAGCAGCAGCTCGATGATCTGCGCCTGGACGGTCACGTCCAGCGCGGTCGTCGGCTCGTCCGCGATGATCAGCCTGGGGTCGCGGGAGAGCGCCAGGGCGATCAGCACCCGCTGACGCTGACCGCCGGAGAGTTCGTGCGGATAGCTGCGCAGGGTGCGCTCGGGGTCCAGGCCGACCAGGGCCAGCAGCTCCGCGGGGCCCCGGCGGCCGCCGCGCCGTACCACCTGCCTCAGCTGCGCCCGGATCGTCATCGCCGGGTTCAGGGAGGACAGCGCGTCCTGGTAGATCATCGCCATCTCGTGGCCGAGCAGCCTGCGCCGCACGCGCATCGGCTCGGCCAGCAGCTCCCGCCCGCCGAACCGGACCTGGCCGCGCACCCGGGCGCCCTTCGGCTCCAGCCCCATGACCGCGAGCGCGGTCAGCGACTTCCCGCTGCCCGACTCGCCCACCAGCCCGAGAACCTCCCCGGGGTGCACCTCGAAGCTGATGCCGTCGACGACGTCCACGCCCGCGTGCCGGCCGGGGAAACCGATGGCGAGGTTCTCCACCGCGAGCACCGGCTGCCCGCCCGGCAGGGGACGTGCGCGCGAGCGCAGCCGCTGCGCCGCCTCGGCCAGCCCCGGCAGCGCCACCACCGCGCCGCTGCCGGGCTCCGGCGCCTGAAGCCGGTCGCCGGCCTCGCCCCGCACCTCCAAGGCACGGGCCGCGGGAGCCGCCCACGCGTCCGAGACGCCCTCGGACAGGATGTTCAGCGACAGGACCGTGACCAGCATCAGCAGACCCGGGAAGACCGTGGCCCACCAGCCGCCGGTCAGCACCATGTTCTTGCCGTCCGCGATGACGCTGCCCCAGGACGGGTCCGGGGGCCGTACGCCCGCCCCGATGAAGGACAGCGACGCCTCGAACACGATGGCCTCGGCGACCTGCACCGTGCAGAAGACCAGTACGGGGGCTGCGCAGTTGACCGCCACGTGCCGCAGCACGATATGGGGAGTCCGCGCGCCGATCACGCGTTCGGCGGTGACGTAGTCCTCGCCGTACTGGTCCAGTACGTTCGCCCGGACGACCCTGGCGACCGGCGGGGTGAACAGGAACGCGATCGCGCAGATCAGCACGGTGATGCCGCCGCCGAAGACGGCGACGAGGACGGCGGCGAGCGCGATGCCGGGGAACGCCATCACGACGTCCAGGCAGCGCATCAGCGTCTCGTCGACGGCCTTGCGGGAGGTCGCCGCGACCGCGCCGAGCAGGGCCCCCACGACCAGGGCCAGCGCGGTCGCCCCGAGTCCGATCGCGAGCGACCAGCGGGCCCCGTACATCAGCCGGCTGAGGATGTCCCGGCCGAGGCTGTCCTGGCCCATCCAGTGGCCGGCGGAGGGGTGCCCGGTGCCACCGGCCGGCTCCTGCTGGTCGAGCGGGTCGTGCGGGGCGATGACCGGCGCGAGCAGCGCCACCAGCACGACGACCGCCAGGAAGCAGACCGCGGCCTTCGACAGCGGCGGCAGCCGGCGCCAGCCGCGCAGCCGGACACCGGGACGGGACAGGGCCCGGCCGAGATCTTTGCGTGTGGTGATCATCGGTCGGCATCCCTCAGTCGCGGGTTGACCAGCAGATACAGGATGTCGATGACGAGGTTGACGACCACGAAACCGGTCGCCGTGGTCAGGACGACGCCCTGGACGACGGCAGGGTCGCCGTTCTGCACGGCGTCGATCATCAGCTTGCCCATCCCGGGCAGCGAGAAGATGGTCTCGATGACGACCGCGCCGCCCAGCAGATACCCGACCCGCAGGCCCAGCACGGTCAGCGGGTTGACGAGCGCGTTGCGCAGCACGTTCCGGCCGACCACCACCCGCGGCGGCAGCCCGCTGCCGACCGCCGTGCGCACATAGTCCTTGTCCAGTTCCTCCACCACGGCCGTCCGCACGATCCGGGTCAGCTGCGCCGCCACCGGCAGCGACAGCGCGAACGCGGGCAGGGCCATCGTCCGCAGCCACCCGGTGAAGGAGTCCGCCGGGTTGATGTAGCCGCCGGTCGGGAACCAGCCCTGGTCGACCGCCAGGTACTGGATCATCAGCAGCGCCAGCCAGAAGCCGGGGGCGGCGACCCCGGTCAGGGACGCCACCCGGATGATCTGGTCCGGCAGCCGGTCCCGGTGGATGGCGGCCGTCACCCCGCCGACCAGGGCCAGCACCACCGCGATGCCGAGCCCGAGGAAGGTGAGCTGGAGGGTGAGCGGCAGCGCGGTGGTGACCTGGTCGACCACCGGCGCCCGGGTCAGGGCGCTGGTGCCCAGGTCGCCGTGGAGCAGATCGCCCACGAAGTGGACGTAGCGCACCGGCAGCGGATCGAGCAGCCCGTTGCGCTCCCGGAAGTCGTGCAGTTGCCGGGGTGTCGGGTTGGCGCCCTGGAAGAACGCGGACGCCGGGTCGACGTCCGAGAACCGCATCACGAGGAACACGAACAGCACGATGCCGAGCATCAGCGGCACGAGCAGCAGGACGCGGCGGACCAGGATCCTGGCGACGGCGACCATGGACCAACTCCCGACGTCGCTAGACCCACTTGGCCGTCAGGAGGTTGATGCCCGGGTAGGGCTGCGCCCTTATCCCGGTGAGTTCCCGGGGGTTCCAGGCGGTCATCAGCTCGTTGTGCACGACCGGGTAGAGCACGGCCTGCTCGGCGACGACGTCGATGTAGTCCTGGATCATCGCCTTCTTCCGCGCCGGGTCGGGCTCCCGGGTCGCCCGGTCCATGTCCGCGAAGAGCTTCCTGGCGACGGGGTCGTCGGCCCAGCGGGCGTACTGCATCCACAGGTTCTGCGGGCCGTGGTTGTAGTGCATGATCAGGTCGGCGTCGAGGCCGAACTGGTTGGGGTTCGAGGCGGCGGCCACGACCTGGTAGTCCTGCTTCTGGTCCATCTTGGTGAAGACCGCCGTGGTCTCCTGCGGTGACAGCGTGGTCCGCACCCCGATCGCGTCCCAGGAGGACTTGATGGTGGGCAGGCAGTCGACGATCCAGCTCACGTTCACCGAGAGGATGTCGATCTCCAGCCCGCTGACCCCGGCCTCCTTCAGCAGCGCCTTCGCCTTGTCGGGGTCGTAGTCGTAGACGGTCCTCGCCCGCCGGTAGGCGGGATTGGCCTCGTTGAGGAAGGAGGACGACGGCTTCCCGTGGCCTTTCAGGGCCACCTCGACCATCTTGCCGGTGTCGATGGCGTAGTGGAGCGCCTGCCGGACCCGGACGTCGTCGAAGGGCTTGTGCCGGGTGTTGAACATGAGGAACAGGTTGTTCATCCCGGCCCCGCCCCGGACCGTCAGCCCGCTGCCGGTGAGCTGCCGGATGTTGGCGTACGGGATGTTGTCCGCGATCTGCGCCTGCGCGCCGGCGCCGGAGATCCTGGCGACACGCGGCGCGGCGTCGACGATCGTCAGCCAGTTCATCTTCTTGAAGGCGGGCCCCCGCGGGCCGTTGTAGTCGGCGAACGCCTCGAAGGTGGTGTTGGACTTCGGGTGGTGCGCGGTCTGCCGGTACGGCCCCGAGCCCACCGCCAGCCCCTTGATCGCGTCGTCCCACGCGCCGGGCCTGGAGAAGACGTGCCTGGGCATGATCTTCGCCAGCGTCAGCCGCGAGAGGCCGTCCGGGAAGGGGAACTTGAGCACCAGCTCGACGGTCCGCGCGTCGACCTTGCGGACCTCGCCGAGCCAGCTCGCGAAGAACCCCTTGGCGAGGGTCTGGGTCTTCGGGTCCAGGATCCGGTCGAAGACGAACACCACGTCGTCGGCCGTGACCGGATGCCCGTCGTGGAACGTCGCCCCCGCCCGCAGGGTGAACCGCCAGGACGTGGCGCCGGGGTCCTTCGGCACCTGTGTGGCGAGCGCCGCGTAGGGCTCGCGGGTGAGGGGGTCCGTGTCGAGCAGGCCCTCGTAGATGTGGTTGTTGGCGGCCATGGAGAAGGCCGAGGCGGTCTGGGTGGGATCCCAGCTTCCGTCGTTGCCGTAGCCGATGACCGCCGTCAGCGTCCGGTTCCCGCCACCCCCGCTGCCGGTGTCGTTGGTGGACTGAGGGCCCGAGGAGCAGGCGGCCAGCGACGAGGACAGGGCGGCGGCCGCGCCCAGCGCGCCGGAGTGCTTCAGGAACGTCCGGCGGGCCGGTGCCGGTACGTCGGGGATCACGTCGCGCACGGTTCCTCCAGCAAAGGTGGTCTGAGTGGGGGGCGTGTAGGCGGGACTCGAGGATGGGAGATACGACGTCCTACGTCATGGGCGGCAGCGTGACCATAGGTGGGGGCGTGGGGGCGGTCAAGGGGACGCACACGAATGGCCCAGCCGTCACCGACGCGATCAATGGCGCTGTGGAATACGGGTACTTGACGTTTTCACACCTGCGGGGAACGGGACGCGCAAGGGGCACGCGCGTACGATGCGGCGCATGTCCGATGACCCCGTGAACCGGCGCAGGACCGAGCGGCGCGTCAGCAGCCGGATCCAGCGCGAGGTCATGCAGCTCATCCTCGATCGCAAACTCAGAGCCGGTGCGCCGCTGCCCACGGAGTCGGAACTGATGGCGGACCTCGGGGTGAGCCGCAACTCGGTGCGGGAGGCGCTCAAGGCCCTTCAGGCGCTCGACATCGTGGAGATCCGGCACGGCTACGGGACGTATGTCGGGCAGGCGTCGCTGACCCCGTTCGTCGACGGGCTCACCTTCCGTACGCTCACCCGGCCGGACGACGAGATGGACGCCCTGAACGAGATCCTCCAGGTCCGCGAGGTGCTGGAGGAGGGGCTGATCAGACGGGTCGCCATGACGCTCTCCGAGCCGGAGCTGGAGCGTCTGGAGGCGGTGGTGACCCGGATGGAGGAAGCGGGCCGGGCGGGACTGCCCTTCGCCGAACTGGACCGGGAGTTCCACGAGTTGCTCTACGGCTCGCTGGGCAACGCGCTCGTGCCGCAGTTGCTGAGCGCGTTCTGGACGGTGTTCCGGCGGGTCGCCCGGGCCCGGGACTGGTCGGACGGCACGACCCCGCAGCTCACGGTGCGCCGCCACCGCGACATCGTCCGCGCCCTGCGGGCCCGGGACGTCGAGGGCGCGGAACGCGCGATGACGGACCACTTCCGGGGCATCGAGGACCGCACGGTCCCGGAGTACGGCGAGCCGTCGGGCGGCTTGTGACCGTTGCCGTGGCCATCCGTCCGCCGCGCACGAAGACCGTGGCCCGCACGTGAGTTCGTACCCCACGCCTTCCCCGCACGCCCCGGAGGCCCCTGGCAGCGGCGCTCCGGGGAGCGCTTCACCCGCCGGGCCCCGGTTGCCCTCCGGTCACAGGCTCAGCTCCAGCACCAGGCGGTGCTCGCCCGGCCCGAAGTAGTCCCTGCGCAGCCCGCCCTCGGGTGCCGCGGGGGAGAAGCCGGAGGACTTGTAGAGGGCGATCGCCGCGGCGTTGGTGGGGTCGACGGTCAGTCTGACCTCCCGTACGCCGTCGTCGCGCAGCCGCCGCAGCATCTCCAGCATCAGCCGCCGCCCCAGGCCCTCCCCCCGGCGTTCCCGGGCGACACCCAGCCCCAGCACCCAGCAGAGTCCGGAGCCGCGCCCGGTGCCGGCCAGGACATAGCCCTGGAACGCCTGGCCGTCGTCCAGGACCAGGAGGTGGGCGGCGTACATGTCGAACAGCTGGCGCAGCATGAAGTACGGGTACGCCACCTCCTGGAAGACCTCCCGGTCGAGGCGGTGCAGCTCCGGCAGGTCCGCCTCGGTGACCCCTCTCATCCGCACGGGTCGTTTCCGGGCGGGACGGAACACCTGGCCGGCGAGCGGGGCGAAAGGATCTCCTGAGCGTTCCGCTGGATAAGCGGCCATGCCACCCCCTGGTCAAAGGACAAGGGCACACCGGCCCCATATGGGTGAATACGACTCGGATGGCGCACACCCCGCCGTCCGGGTTGCTTTCGACAGGGTTTGGACCAGCATCGCCCGTCAGGGTCCGGCCGCTCAAGGAGTGTTCAGGACCAAAATCCCATTCTTCACCCCCCGTCCGCCCGCCACGGGTTGGAGGCATGGCGGCACAGGGGGGTCCGTGCCGGCACAGCCGTTGGTACCGTTTGCCAATGGACCTGGAAGCCTTGCCGAGGGCGCCTAAACTCAACGCCGACGCCCCGTGGGACGCATTCGACCCTCACGCGTACGTCGATCGCAATTACCGTGAGCTGCTCGACGTGGACGCGGAGATCATCACGTATGTACGCGATCATTTCAGCGATCATTTCCATAAGCGTTTCGAACGGCCGGTTCTCGGCGTTGACGTCGGTGCGGGTGCCAACCTCTACCCCGCACTGTGCATGCTGCCGTGGTGCAAGGAGATCACCCAGCTCGAGCTCTCGAGTGCGAACGTCGAGTATCTGAGAGAGCAGCGGGTCAACTTCGGTCCGGGGTGGGAGAGTTTCTGGCAGGTGCTGCGACAGGATCCCGCCTACGAGGAGATCCACGAAAACCGGAGGGCGAGATTCACGGACACCGTCCGCGTCGAACCCGGCAACCTTTTCGATCTGGTGCGCCGCCCCGCGCACTGGACCATCGGAACGATGTTCTTCGTCGCCGAGTCCATGTCCGACTCCCCCGCGGAGTTCCGCCGCGGTGTCGCGTGCTTCCTGCAGGCCCTGGCGCCCGGGGCTCCCTTCGCCGCCGCGTTCATGGCCGGGTCCACGGGGTATGACGTGGGCAGCGAGTATTACCCGGCGTGCGACATCGGCGAGGCGCAGGTGCACGAGGCCCTGGAGCCATTCGCCGAAAACTCCAGGGTTCTGCGACTGGACAAGCCGACAGACATGGTACGCCCGGGGCACGAGGGAATGATCCTGGCCCTCGGTCACCGGAATTCCACGGTTCATTTCTGACCGAGAGCACGAAATGCAGGCAGAGCGACCTGTGTGAGGGGCATGGGGATGCAGATCAAGCCACGCCAGCACTTGCTGGACATCTGGCAGGCCATGGCCCGCCACTCCTTCGACGGCGGCACGTGGTCGTGGGGGGAAGGAGGCGGACTCAGCAGTGTCGCGGACGCGGAACGGCTGCTGTGCCTCATGTATCCCGCCACCGAGATCCCCGCGTTCCGCCTCGACGAGCCCGACACCACCCAGACGGACGTGGAGAAGGCGCTGAAGCGGGTCGGCGGGCGCACCGAGATCCCCGTCGGCCTCGTGACGGCCCTCGAGCAGTTCATGCGCACGCACACCGCCCCGGACGCCACCCCCACCTTCGCCGGCGGCTCCTACTTCACCTCCCAGGACTCCAAGCAGGAGGTCGCCCAGGAGCAGCGGGAACTGGGCGTGGTCGACTCCTTCTCCATGTCGGTCACGCTGTGCCTCGCCACGCTCGGCTTCCTCAAGGTCTACGAGGACCGCACCTCCCGCAGCGACACGAAGAGGGCCATCGCGCAGCTGAGGGAGACGACCAGGACCCGGCTGACCGCCGCGATGGTCAGCCTGCTGCGCTCCTTCACCGTCAACGTCTTCGACGCCGACTCCGGCCAGGGCCGGCGGTTACGCCGGCTGGTCGGCCAGGGACAGATGTCGGAGCGGTCCGTCCTCCAGCAGTTCCAGCGCAGATTCAAACCGCTGCGCGCCACGATCACGGAGAGCTTCTTCCTCGGCGTCGACGTCGAGGAGCGCCTGCGGGACGACAACCAGCTCTTCGAGTGCGGCTGGGCCTGGAGCCTGGTCAAGGACGCGCCCAAGGTGGAGACCAGCGACCCGGTCGGCACACAGCCCGACGGCCAGGCCGACCCGGTGCCCTACCTCTACTTCACCGTGGTCGCACTCGACGGAATCCAGGACCTGTTCTCCGACCGCACCCTCACCCTCGGCCTGCTCAACCCCGAACAGCAGAGGCTCGCCGAGGCGCTGCGGCTGCGCTGGGAGATCACCCAGCAGTACTGGTCGGGCATCGCCCGCTTCGACCCCGAGCGCTGGCCGCTGGAGGACCTCCCCTGGCGTACCACCGGCCAGTCGCTGGAATCCGAGTACTTCTCGCTCTCCGTCGCCGCCATCCTGGTCCACGACCTGGTGCGCCGGCGGGCCACCGACGAGGACCTCACGCGCACCGTGACGGTCATGGAGCGCCTCGCCGAACGCGGCCGTATCACCAGCCGCATGACGCGCGACGACCCGGCCGTACGGCTCCACACCCCCGGCGTCACCCTGCCCCTGCTGGGCAGCGAGGACGCGGGCGGCGCGCCCCTGCAGTGGACGATGACCGACTTCTCGGCCCAGCTCCTCAAGCGCACCATCCAGCTCAGCGAGCTGTCCCGCAACATCACCGCCCAGGACCGCCTGCTCCGGCTCGCCGAGGAGATCTTCGGCCATCTGTGGCAGCGCCGTATCCAGGAGGGCGAGGGCATCGGGCTCTGGGACAACGTCCGTGCCGTGTACCCCTTCGTGCCGGACAGCCCGGCCCAGGTGTCCTGGAGCGTCACCGAGCGGGTCACCGAATGCATGGTGGCCGCCCGCAAGCTGTATGTGCAGCGGCCCATCCGCAGCGCCGAACTGGCGGTCCTGGCCCGTGCGTTGCTCAGCGAGTCCACCCATCTGTTCGGTTACGAGCAGATGGAGCCCGCCCTCGCCGCCGACGGCGAGCGCGCGAAGTCCCTGCGGAGCATAGAGATCAGGCTGCGGCGGGCGCGCCGGATCCTCGACGAGCAGCCGGGCACGGCCTGTGCACTGACCCTGTCCGTACTCGGTGAACTCGACGTCCTGGCCCAGGCCCGGGACGCGGCCCGGGAGGTGTGACACCGTGCTCGTCTTCGCCGCCTCCGACAAGGGAGGCACGGGCCGCTCCGTGACCAGCGCCAACATCGCCTACCAACGCGCGCTCGCCGGTGACGACGTGTGCTACGTCGACTTCGACTTCGGCTCGCCCACGGCCGCCGCCGTCTTCGACGTCCCCGGAGAGCTGGGCATCGACCGGGGCGGCCTGCACACCTATCTGGAGGCCGGCACGGCAGAGCCCGCCCGGGTCGACATCTGGGCCCACACCCTGCACCCGGTGCTGCGCAACCGGCCCAACGGCTCCGGCCGGCTGGTCCTGCTGCCGGGCGACGCGAGCGGCGGCGAGTTCGCCACGGACCAGGACACCCTGCGCCGCTGCGTCGATCTGCTGCTCCGCCTCAACAGCGAGTTCGACGTCATCATCGTGGACCTGAGCGCCGGACGCAGCTACGCCATGGACATGGTGCTGGAGGCGACGGCGCAGCCCGAGCTGCGGGGCGTCGAGGCCCGCTGGCTGGTCTTCCACCGCTGGACCCGGCAGCACGTGCTCGCCGCGTCGGGCCTGGTCTTCGGCGAGCACGGCATCCTCAACGGCGCGGCGGCCGGCCTGCACGACAAGGAGGCGCTGCGCCGGTCGATCCGCTTCGTCCGGGCCGCCGTACCCGACCCCGAGTCCGCGCTGTGGTCCCAGGTGTCGCCCGCCCAGTCCGTCTGGATGCAGAGGTGCGACGACTATCTGCGGCAGCTCGCCTCGGACCGGAAGATCGGGGACAGCGTGGTCCTCGGGACCGTCCCGCTGGAACCCGTTCTGCAATGGCGTGAGCAGCTCATCACCGAGGAGGACGTGCTGTCCACCCAGATCGCCAACAAGGAGACGCTGGAGGCACTGGAGGAACTCGCCCGAAGCCTGACCGACGAGACCCACTGGGGGCTGTCGTGACGCACTCCAGCTTCCGGGAGACCACCGCCGAGCCGCTCACCCGCTCCCTGGCGCTGTCCCATCTCTCCCTGGAGCTGGGGCATCTGTACATGGAGGACTTCGAGGGCGGGCCGCAGCGGCTGCGGCGGCACTTCGAGCGTGTGAAACCCTGGGCGGACGCGGCCCGTGCCGACGCCACCGCCCGGGGCCCTCGCCCCCGGATCAGCACCTGTTTCCTCATCGACGACTACTTCACGCGCTTCTCCACACCCGCCGAGGTCGTGCCGGTCCTGCTCGCCGAGGCCGAGCGCGCGGGGCTGGTCATCGACTACCTGGCCAGGGAGTCGGGCTGTGCCGTGGCGGACAAGGTGCCGCTCGCGGAGTCGGTGGCCGGCCGGCTGGTCGAATCCCCGCCGCCCGGCAGCTACGGCCTGCGCCCGCCCGTCGACCAGACCGGCTGGCTCGCCAACGGGGTGCGCACCCCCGCCCAGCGGGCCCAGGCGATGAAGCGGTCCGGAGCCTGGCAGCCTCCCCAGGAGACCGCCGCCCACCGGCACTCCGTCTTTCTGGACGTCGAGCTGTGGGACGACCAGGACGGGCGGCGCACCTGGTCGTGTCCCTTCCTCGCGGCGGTCTGGCAGCTGACCCGCCTCGGTCTGCTGCGCAACGAGGGCGAGCCGGTCCTCGTCCCGCGCGCCCACTTGGCGGACGGCTTCCCGACCGAGTGGGACCAGTTGGCGCCGCTGCTCCAGCTCAACGCCGCCGCCGCCCCCTTCAACGCCTACCGCACCTGCTCCGTGCTGCCGTCGCGGTTCCTGCCCGTCGAACACGCCGTACGCGTCATCCTCGACCAGACCGAGGTGGACGCGGGCGCGCTGCGGCAGGTCGCGCAGCGGTCGGCCGGCGAGGGCATCGCGGTGCCCGACTCCGTGGCGGACCGGGCCTCCTACGTCTTCTATCCGGGGTGGTGACATGGGCATTCCGGGGCAGGCAAGACCCTCGACGCTCGCCTGCGGCGAAGTACGGACCTGTCTGCTGCCGACGTCCCAGGCGCTGGACCTCCGGGCGGCCGGCCATATGCTGCGGCTCAGAGCCGACGAGCGCGTCCTCGTCTCCGAACGCCCGAACCTGTACGCCCTCTCGCCCGACACCCTCGTGGGGGTCGACTGCCCGCTGCCCGCCTCGAACGGCGCCAGGGTGCGCGCCGTCGGCACGGTGGTCACCCGGGCGGCGCTCACCGAGGGCCGTGTCCTCCAGGCCGGCTCGTCCTTCCGCGTCCCCGCGGCGGGCCCCGACCAGCGGCAGCCCTGGGGCCACTACCTGGTACGCCCAGGAGCGGTGGAACCCCTCGGGAAGCTGCCCGCGCAGGCGGTCGCCGAGGGGCTCCTCAAGGGCGGCCGGCCCGGGGAACTCGACCCTGGCCTGATCGCCGAGGGGCTGTTGACCAGGCTGCTGCGGCACCCGCTGCTGGACCAGAAGAGCCCGTTCAAGAGCCGCCGCACCCGGCTGCGCTGGGCGGCCCTGCCCGTCGCGGACGGCCAGGCCCCCTCGATCCACTTCACGGTCGTCGACGACGAGTTGCGCACGGTGCGGCTCGGGATCCCCGAGGACACCGAGCCGACCGCCGTCGTACGTCTGTGCGAGGACCTCGCGCTGCACGACTGGCTGCTCACCACGCTCGTACGGATGCTCGACGGCAGCCGTTTCGGCTCGGCGGACGGGCCCCTCGCCGTCCTGGCGCTGCGCCCCGCCGTCGACCATCTGCTGCATCTGTGGATGCCCCGGGCACGGGTGGACCGGACGCTGTCCGCG
Source organism: Streptomyces sp. NPDC002513 (assembly GCF_053595355.1). Lineage (NCBI taxonomy): Bacteria > Bacillati > Actinomycetota > Actinomycetes > Kitasatosporales > Streptomycetaceae > Streptomyces > Streptomyces sp. NPDC002513. Next base: position 57,893 of record NZ_JBSFXK010000023.1, read on the forward strand.
CTGTGGGAGGCGCTGGACGAACAGCCGGGATTCAGCCGCCAGTGGCACACGCTGGTACAGCGCATCCGGGACCAGATGGCCCTGCAGGCCATCCCCTTGCTCAGGGAGGCACTGACCGCACGCTGAACGCGACGCGCGAGCCGCTTTGGCGCGCGCTCCCGAAAGATCCGACGGGGGAGGAAAGGAATGACCGCTACGCAAGGAACGAGGAACACGCCGCGGACCGAGGGCCTGCGCGTACCACCGCTCCTGCTGAAGACGCTCGTCACCGTCGTGGTGTCGAGCATCGCCTACGTCTTCACCGACGCGCTCAACCAGAAGCAGGGCGAGGTGTGGAAGCTGACGGTCTCCATCGTGATCGGCGGGTCCGCGCTGATCATCCAGTACATGGTCGACTTCGAGCGGCGGCTGGAGGCGATGGAGCACGGGCAGCGCACCCGCATCCGGGAGATGAAGGACAGCCTGACGGAGCATCACCACGAGGTGCGGAGCCATCTCACCGACCACCGCCGGGAGATGACGGACCTGGTCGACGACCGCTTCGCCCGCATCAGCGAGGCCACCGAACTCTTCAGCCAGGTCGACCGCTCGGTGCTGCGCTCCGACGGGGTGACCAAGCTCGCCCGCAGCGCCACGAAGGCGGGACTGATGAACAACGAGCTGGTGAAGACCTTCGCCAGCGAGGAGATCGACCGGCTCGCCCAGCTCCTGGAGAACCTGAGCAACAACATCGCCGACTGCCTGGGGGAGAACCAGGACTGGCTCATCGACCTCACCCGGTGCATCAGGAGCACCCTCGACGCCACCAGCACCTCTGTCGACCGGGACTTCTGGAACAGCGAGCCCGCGAGCCGCTATCTGGAGGCGCAGAGCGACGCGATCCAGCGCGGGGTGAAGATCAGGCGGCTGTTCATCGTCGACACCGAGAACGCGATCGACGACAAGCTGAAGGAGCTGTGCGAGAGCCAGCGCGCGCTGGGCATCGACGCCCGTGTGGTGGCCCTGCCCCAACTGCCGCACCGGGTGCAGCTCGGCACCCACAGCGACTTCATCATCTTCGACAACGAACTCACCTATGAGATCGACCAGGACACGAAGAAGGTGAACGCCAAGACCACCCTCAACGCCCGGGCCGCCCTCGTCGAACACCGGATGAAGCGCTTCAACCGGCTGTGGGAGGCCACTCAGGACCTCTCCGGCTGACGGCCCGGCGTACTCCCGGCAGGCCGTCGCCCGACCTGTCCTCGCCTCACTGCCGGCCCTGATCCGCCGACCGTGGCCGGGATCGGGATCGGGATCGGGATCGGGATCGGGATCGGGATCGGGTTCAGGCCGGTACCGGTACCGGTACCGGTACCGCTGTGCCCCGTGACGCATCACCCGGACATCTCAGACAAGTTGCGCGGCCGGGTGCGCGGCGGGCAGCATGGCACAGTCAGCACGAAGCTGCTGCTCACGGCATGTGCGTACGTGCTCGCGGCTCCCTGAACGCGTTTTCGGGCAGACCCGTGGGCGGCACGAGCACCCGTGTGAACCGCGCTGCGGCACGAAGAGTCGCGTGGCCGTCAGGAGCGACCACTTCCGCCGGAACGGCGTGACCGAATTCCTTCAGCAGCCGCATGGAGAGCCGGCCGGGGACCGACCTGAGACAGCAGCAGGAGCGGCGCGACAAGCGTCCATCAGGAGGTGTTTGATGAGCACCATCGCCGAGTGGCTCGAAGAGAACGTCACGACCGACAAACGCGCGCTCGACTGGTACCGGGAGCCGGAATGCGAACCCCGTATCGTCCGTGCCTACCGCGAACTGCTGAGCGGCTATGAGATCGACACATCGACGATCCTCAAGACCACGGTCGAGGTCGAGGGCGAACACGCCGGTGTGGTCCGCGTACACGACATCAACTACTACTCCATCTGCGCGCACCACTTCCTGCCCTTCTACGGGAAGGTGGCGATCTCCTACGTGCCCGGCGGCCGAATCCTGGGCCTGGGCAAGTTCCCCCGGCTGGTGCAGGCGTTCAGCCGCAGGTTCCAGATCCAGGAGCACCTCGTGAAGGACATCGCCGAGGAGATCATGTCCTCGGGCGGTGCCCGTGCGGCGCGCGTGGTCTCCACCGGCCGGCACCTGTGCATGTGCAGCCGGGGCCCCTCCGACCACACGGCGATCACCGACACCTCCTACGTCACCGGCGACAAGGAACTCTTCGCGCGGTTCGGCCTGGACACCTGAGGTTCCGCCAGGTCCGGCGCACCCGGCCCGTGCGGCGGACACCTCGCTGTCCGCCGCGCGGACCGTGCGGTCCCGCGCGATCGGGACGTGGGGGACGGGAGCCGGGGATCCGGGGATCCGGAGTGAGGCATGAAACTGGACTTCCTTCCGCCGCACGCGCTGCGGGACGACGCCGTACGCCACTACTGCCTGCGCTGCCGCGGCGCGTCGGTTCAGTGGCGCACCACGGGCCCCCGCCGCCACTGTGTGTGCCGCGCGTGCGGCCACGTCGCCGACCGGGCGCTGGTGCTGGATCCCGCGCTGCGGTGGTGGACGGACGCCGAGAACGAGTACTGGCACGAGACGGCGGGCGTGTTCGTCCGGGACGTCCGCGGCCGCCTCCTCTTCTTCGACCGCACGGCGTTCCCCTTCGGCCTGACGATCCCCGCCGGGCACGTCGAGCGCCACGAGCACCCCGACGAGGCGGCGGTGCGCGAACTCCGGGAAGAGACGGGTATCGCCGGCGAACGGCTCGAACCCCTCGCCCGGACCCTGATACCCGGTGACGGCTGCCGCCGCGGTGCCGACGCCCATCTGTGGCACGTCTACCGGACAGCCGACGCGGTGGACGCGGACCTCGCGGTGGAACTCGGCCCGGAGGGCACCTCGGCTCTGTGGCTCACCCCCGACGAAGCGCTGCGTCACCCGGTGACCTATGCCGTACGCCGGTTGCTCGGGGAGTGCCGGAGCGCGTTGGATCCCTCCCGCCCCGCTGGATGATCCCGATGGTTCCGGGCGCTGACGTACCGATACGGGCCGGACGAAGGGAATGGACGGGGCTCGCGGTCCTCGCGCTGCCGACCATGCTCATCGGTCTGGACATGAGCGTGCTGCATCTCGCCGCGCCCGCGCTCGGCGAACAACTGCACCCGAGCGCAACGGAACTGCTCTGGATCGTCGACATCTACGGATTCATGGTGGCCGGTTTCCTCGCCACGATGGGGACCCTCGGCGACCGGATCGGCCGCCGCAGACTCCTGTTGACAGGGGCCGCGGCCTTCGCCGCGGCCTCGTTGCTCGCCTCCTGCGCGACCAGCGTCGGGACGCTCATCGCGTCGCGCGCGTTGCTCGGTGTCGCGGGGGCGACGCTGATGCCGTCGACCCTCTCCCTGATCAGCACGATGTTCCGTGACCCGGGGCAGCGGCGGCGGGCGGTCGCGGTGTGGATGACCAACTTCAGCATCGGCGCCATGGCCGGCCCGCTGATCGGCGGGGTGCTCCTGGAGCACTTCTGGTACGGCTCGGTGTTCCTGCTCGGCGTGCCGGTGGGCACCGTCCTGCTGATCGCCGGTCCGGCGCTGCTGCCCGAACACCGCGATCCGGGGGCCGGCCGGCTGGATCCGGTCAGCGTCGCGCTGTCCGTCGCGACGGTGTTGCCGGTGGTCTACGGGTTCAAGGAGATCGCCCAGCACGGCGTCCGTACGCTGCCGCTGCTGAGCCTCGCCGCCGGGCTCTGCCTCGGCGCCGTCTTCGTCCGCAGACAGGTGCGGCTCCCCGACCCCATGCTCGACCTCCGGCTTTTCGCCCGCCCCGCGTTCGGGGTGTCGCTGGGCGGGCTGACCCTGGGGCTCTTCGCGGTGACAGGGACACAGTTCCTGCTCCTGCAGTACTTCCAGCTCGTACTGGGGCTGTCCCCGCCGGTGGCCGGGCTGTGGGCGCTGCCCGCGGTGGCGGCGGGCGTGGCGGGCGCGCTGCTGGCTCCCGCCGTGGCCGGCCGCACCGGTCAGCTCCGGGTCATGGCGGGCGGCTACCTGCTGTCCGTACCGGGGCTGGTGCTGCTCACCCGGGTGGGTGCCGGGTCCGGGCCGTACCTCGCCGTCGTCGGCTTCGCCGTCATGTCCTTCGGCATCCAGGCGGCCCTCGCCCTCACCAACGACGTGATCATCAGCAGTGCCCCACCCGAACGCGCCGGCAACGCCTCGGGCATCGGGGAGACCGGCGCGAATCTGGGCGAAGCGCTCGGCGTGGCCGTCGCCGGATCCGTCGCCGCCGCCGTGTACCGCGCGAAGTTGCACGGCAACTCCCTACCGGACGGCATCGGGCCCGATCGCGCCGAGGCCGCCCGTGCGACGCTCGGCGGGGCCACCGAGGTCGCCGGCCGGCTGCCCGATCGGCTCTGCGGTGACCTCCTCGCACTCGCCCGGACGGCGTTCACGGACGGACTTCACGTGGCGGCGCTGCTCGACATCGGCGTCCTGATGACGCTCGCCGCGGCGCACCTGACGCTCCTGCGCCACGACACGGGAGGCCGGGATTGCATGGGGCGGGATGCGCGACTCCAGGAGATGGAGATGGAGACGGAGATGGGGCCGGAAGCGGAGATGGAGACGGAGATGGGGCCGGAAGCGGTTCCGGGACGCACGGCCGGGCCGCGCTAGGCGAACGGGCTTTAAGCGTGGCCGTGGTGGCCGTGGTGGCCGTGGTGGCCGTGGTGGTGACGTTGGTCGCTTTCGCGCCCGCGTAGGCGGTGGACGAGGTCGATGGCGGCTTCCGGCCAGAGCGGGTGGTCGAAGGTGAAGCCCGCTGTCAGCAGACGGCCTGGAACGACCCGGCGGCTCTTGAGCAGCAGTTCGGTGTCCGAGCGCAGCACGAACGCACCGAGTTCGGCCATCCACTTCGTCGCGGGCAGGCCCACCGGGACACCCCACGCAGCGCGCAGCGCGCGCATGAGCATGCGCTGCGGCACCGGCTCGGGCGCGGCGAGATTCACCGGTCCGGCGATGTCGTCCCGGTCGACCAGGAACTCCACCGCGCGGACGAAGTCATGGTCATGGATCCACGACACGTACTGGGCATCGCCCGCCACCGGTCCGCCGAGCCCGAGCCGCGCCAGCCGCAACAGGACGTCGAAGACGCCCCCTCGATCGGGGCTCATCACCATCGCGGAGCGCAGGGCGACCTTGCGGGTGGCCGGAGTGCCGGCCTTCTCCTGTTCCCGCTCCCAGGCTTTGGCGATGTCGACGCTGAAGGCCCAGTAGCCCGGGACGGCGGCTTCGGTCCCTCCGAGGACACCGGTCTCCTCGTCGTTGGGTGCGTCGAAGCGGTGGGCGTAGATCGTGGCCGTGCTCATCTGCAGCCAGACGCGGGGAGGCCGGGCGGCCGCCGCGATCGCCTCGCCCACGACCCGGGCGGAGTCCACGCGCGAGCCCATCATGGCCTGCAAGTTGTCGGCGGTGTAGCGGCAGCTGACGCTGCGACCGGCCAGGTTCACCACGACGTCGCTGCCGTCGAGCGCCTCGGCCCACGGGCCCAGGGTCTTTCCGTCCCACCGGACTTCACCCTGGTGCGCCGGCCGCCTGCTCAGCACCACGACCTCGTGCCCGGCGGCGGTCAGCGCGCGGTTCAGGATCGTACCCACCTGCCCGGTTCCCCCGGGTATCACGATCTTCATCCGACCTCTCCCCCTCAGTGGTGGAGTCGAGCCTAGCTCAGATTTGAACATGTTCAAAAGAGGGGGCTGGCGTAGGTGGGGCGGGGGTTGGCTGGGGTGGGGGCTTGGCGGTGATGTGGCGGTGAGGGCCGCCCGCTTCTTTGCCAGTGTCGTGCTTGCGCGGGCCGAGTAAAGGGCGCTGCGTTGCGCTGCGCTCCACTTCGCGTCGGCTGCGCCGATCGGCCTGCGGCCGACCCTTGACTCGGCCCTCACCGTACGGATGAACTCCGTCCGCGCCGCCGAGCCGGAGAACTCCCGCGCCGCCCGGCGTGAACCGTTGGCTCCGGCCCGACGAATCCCTGGTGCCCCGCACTTGTAGCGCACAGACACCTGTCAAGTGTAGATGCAGAGCGTCACCATGGGGATGCGAAGGGTAAAAGTCGAAGGGAGCGGGGAGCACGGTGGCTGCAGTACACGTATCACTCGGGGGACGACACTCGGCGCGCAGCGTCGAAGAGCGGAGGACACGGTGAAGGAAGTACCGGCGGCCCTACGCGCACAGCGGGCTCCGGAGGTGGGATGAAGCCGCCGATCGGTTCGTACGCCGTCGACGTCCGCAGTGGAAGGGTGGGCGTCGTGATGGGGCACGAGGGGCCGTACGTCCAGCTGAGACCGTACGGCGGAGGCAAGGAGTGGGACGTGGAGCCGGAGGCCGTGCGCCCCGCGACCCCGGCGGAGCGCCTGCGCGCCGCGACCGCGTACGCCAACGCCCGCAGCCGTGGCGAGGTGCCGTGACCGACGGGTGCCCGTGTCCGGAAGTGGCCCGGCGGGCCTGGAGAGCGCCCGCCGTAGGCGAGAATGGGGGCCATGAGTCTGTTCCGCGACGACGGCATCGTGCTGCGCACCCAGAAACTGGGTGAGGCGGACCGGATCATCACGTTGCTCACGCGGGGGCACGGACGGGTACGGGCGGTGGCCCGTGGGGTGCGCCGCACCAAGTCGAAGTTCGGGGCCCGGCTGGAACCCTTCTCGCATGTGGACGTGCAGTTCTTCGCGCGCGGCGGTGAACTGGTGGGGCGCGGACTGCCGCTGTGCACGCAGAGCGAGACCATCGCTCCGTACGGGAGCGGGATCGTCGCGGACTACGCGCGCTACACCGCCGGGACCGCCATGCTGGAGACCGCCGAGCGGTTCACCGATCACGAGGGGGAGCCGGCGGTCCAGCAGTATCTGCTGCTCGTCGGCGGCCTGCGCACCCTGGCCCGGGGTGAGCACGCGCCGCATCTGGTCCTGGACGCCTTCCTGCTGCGCTCCCTCGCCGTCAACGGCTACGCGCCCAGCTTCAGCGACTGCGCGAAGTGCGGCATGCCCGGACCGAACCGGTTCTTCTCGGTGGCCTCGGGCGGCGTCGTGTGCGGTGACTGCCGGGTGCCCGGCAGCGTCGTACCCTCGCCGCGCGCCCTGGAACTGCTCGGCGCGCTGCTGACGGGAGACTGGGAGACCGCGGACGCGTGCGAGCCGCGGTACGCCCGGGAGGGCAGCGGACTGGTGTCGGCGTATCTGCACTGGCACCTGGAGCGCGGACTGCGCTCGCTTCGGTACGTGGAACAGTAGACAGTCACAGCGACAACAGGTCAGACAGTCACAGCGACAGCAGATCGAGGAGCGAGAAGCACATGGCCGTACGCGGGTTCCTGGGCCGTCAGCGCCGCGAGTACAGGACGCCGGAGCCGCACCCGTCCGGGGCTCGTCCGCCGAAGCTTCCGGGCGAGCTGGTCCCGACCCATGTGGCGATCGTGATGGACGGGAACGGCCGGTGGGCCAAGGAGCGCGGGCAGCCGCGCACCGAGGGGCACAAGGTCGGCGCCGAGCGCGTGCTGGACGTGCTGCAGGGCGCGATCGAGATGGGCGTCGGGAACATCTCGCTGTACGCGTTCTCCACCGAGAACTGGAAGCGCTCACCGGACGAGGTGCGCTTCCTCATGAACTTCAACCGTGACTTCATCCGCAAGACCCGCGACCAGCTCGACGAGCTCGGCATCCGGGTGCGCTGGGTGGGCCGGATGCCCAAGCTGTGGAAGTCGGTGGCCAAGGAACTCCAGGTCGCCCAGGAGCAGACCAGGGACAACGACCGGCTCACGCTGTACTTCTGCATGAACTACGGCGGCCGCGCCGAGATCGCGGACGCGGCGCAGGCCATGGCCGAGGACGTGAAGGCCGGCCGGCTCGACCCCGCGAAGATCACGGAGAAGACCCTCACGAAGTACCTCTACTACCCGGACATGCCGGATGTGGACCTGTTCCTGCGGCCGAGCGGCGAGCAGCGCACCTCCAACTACCTGATCTGGCAGAGCGCGTACGCCGAGATGGTCTTCCAGAACGTGCTGTGGCCGGACTTCGACCGCCGCGACCTGTGGCGGGCGTGCGTGGAGTTCGCCTCCCGCGACCGCCGCTTCGGCGGGGCGATCCCGAACGAGGAACTGCTGGCCATGGAACGGGACATGCGGGGCCGGCCGGCCACCTCGTAGCCACCGCGCCGCCGAGACGGCGGTGCCGCTTCGGGCGGCAACAGGGCGTGCGCGTGTGCGATTAAGATCATGGGCGACTGCTCGCTTCTACGGGAGTTCGGCTTGTTCGCTTTCGTGATTCCTGCGCACAACGAAGAGGCCACGGTGGCCACGATCGTCAGCCAGGCCCTCGCGGCCGCGCGGCCCGGCGACCGTGTGCTGGTCGTGGACAGCGGGTCGACCGACGACACGGCGCGGCGGGCACGCCGGGCCGGTGCGGAGGTGCTCAGCGGTCCGCTCGGCAAGGGCGCGGCCATGCAGCTGGCGGTGTCGGCGGTGGACAGCGAGTGGACGTGCTTCCTCGACGCCGACCTTGTCACGTCGGAACGGAATGTGGCCGCGCTGCTCCGCGAGACCGCGGCCGGCGGCACGGCGGACCATGTGGTCGGCGACTACGAGTACGACTATCCGGGCACCATCCTGGCGTCCACGTTCACCATCTACGAGCCGCTCACCGCCCGGTTCTTCCCGGAGGTCGGCTTCCACGGGGCCAACGCCCTCACGGGGTACCGTGCCGTCCGCACCCGTCTGCTGCGCGCTGCCCCGCTCCCGCCGGACTTCGGTGTCGAGACCTTTCTCAACATCTCCCTCGCCCTGTCCGGCGGGCAGGTGAACGTGTGTCATCTCGGTGTCATCGGCAGCCGTTTCCGCTTCCACGGGGGCTCGATGGCGACGGAGATAGGCACCAGGATCCTGGACATGGCCGAGGCCTACGGGCGCCTGGACTCGGCGGACCGGCCGGACTGGGACCAGTGGCTCCAGGCGGGGGTGGCCGCTCTCGCGCCGAACACGGCGGACGAGGGCCGCTCGGCCCTCCTGGCCCGGCTGTTCAGCACGGTCCGCAGGCCGATGCCGTCGGGCGGCCCGCCGGCGCCGGCACACTTCACCAGCCGCCTGGGGGTCTGAGCGCGAAGCGGCCGGGAGCCGGGGTCCCGCAGCGGCGGCCCGGCACCGGCACCTCGGCTCAGGTCCCGGCCGCCGCGCAGTCCGCGCAGGTGCCGAAGATCTCCACCGTGTGGGCGACGTTGACGTAGCCGTGCTCCGCGGCGATCGCCTCCGCCCACTTCTCCACCGCCGGGCCCTCGACCTCGACGGCCTTGCCGCAGACGCGGCACACGAGGTGGTGGTGGTGCTCGCCCGTCGAGCAGCGGCGGTAGACCGACTCGCCCTCGGAGGTGCGCAGGACGTCGACCTCGCCGGCCTCGGCGAGGGACTGCAGGGTGCGGTAGACGGTGGTGAGCCCGACCGAGTCACCCTTGTGCTTGAGCATGTCGTGGAGTTCCTGCGCGCTGCGGAACTCGTCGACCTCGTCGAGTGCCGCAGCCACGGCGGCACGCTGGCGCGTGGATCGTCCCCGTACGGGCTGGCCGGCGGTCGTCACCGTTGCCTCCTTCTAGATGGCCTCGCTCGCCTGCGGGACGCTTCGAGCCGGTACCGGCGCGCCCCTTCGGTTCTCACGGCTCACGTCTGCGCCTTGCCGGGCCCATTGTGCCAGTTCGGGCCGGGCGCGGTCAGACTCCGACCTCGTCGGTCGCCTTCCGGTTGGCCGGAATCGAGCACTCCAGCGGGTCCGGGGCGGACCGCGCGGCGGCCCGTGCCCGCGCGCGTCGCCGGGCCAGCGGAGTCGCCAGCGCGGTGAGCGCGATGAACGCGGCGATCGTCAGCAGCACGATCGTCGCGCCGGGCGGCACGTCCTGGTAGTACGAGGTGATCGTGCCGCCGAGGGCCACGGTCACCCCGATGGCGACCGCGATCGCGAAGGTCGCCGCGAAGCTGCGGCCGAGTTGCTGTGCCGCCGCCACCGGGACCACCATCAGGGCGGACACCAGCAGCAGACCGACCACGCGCATCGCGACCGTCACTGTCACCGCCGCCGTGACCGCCGTCAGCAGGTTCAGCGCCCGCACCGGCAGGCCCGTCACCCGGGCGAACTCCTCGTCCTGGCTGACCGCGAAGAGCTGGCGGCGCAGACCGAGGGTGACCAGGACGACGAAGGCGGCGAGCAGGCAGATCGCGACGACGTCCGACGACGAGACCGTGGACAGCGATCCGAACAGGTACGACGTCAGGTTGGCGTTGGAGCCGCCCGGAGCGAGGTTGATGAACATCACGCCGCCGGCCATGCCGCCGTAGAACAGCATCGCGAGGGCGATGTCGCCGCGCGTCCTGCCGTACCAGCGGATCAGCTCCATCAGGACGGAGCCGACGACCGAGACGGCCGTCGCCATCCACACGGGGGAGGTGGACAGCAGGAAGCCGAGGCCGACGCCCGTCATGGCCACGTGGCCGATGCCGTCGCCCATCAGGGCCTGGCGGCGCTGCACGAGGTAGATCCCGACGGCCGGCGCGGTGATGCCGACCAGGACGGCCGCGAGCAGGGCCCGCTGCATGAAGGCGAAGTTCAGGAAGTCCATCAGCTCAGCAGTCCCGTACGGATCGATTCGGCGCCCACGTCGTGCGGGTGCACATGGTCGTGGCCTGGCAGGGCGTGCTGGCCCACGGCCCTCGGGGGCGGCCCGTCGTGCAGGACGCAGCCGTCGCGCAGGACCACCGCCCGGTCGATCAGCGGTTCCAGGGGCCCGAGTTCGTGCAGCACCAGCAGCACGGTCGTGCCGGAGGCGACCTGTCCCTCCAGCGTCCGCGCGAGCACCTCCTGGCTCGCCAGGTCGACGCCCGCCATCGGCTCGTCCATGATCAGCAGTTCGGGCTCGGAGGCGAGGGCGCGGGCGATCAGCACACGCTGGTGCTGGCCGCCGGAGAGCGCGTCGACGGAGTCCTTGGCCCGGTCCGCCATGCCGACCAGCTCCAGGGCGCGTCGCACGGCCTCGTGGTCGGCCCTGCGCAGGATGCCGAAGCGGGTCCGGGAGAGCCGGCCGGAGGAGACCACCTCGGTCACCGTGGCGGGCACACCGCCCGCGGCCGTGGTGCGCTGCGGCACGTACCCGATGCGCCGCCAGTCGCGGAAGCCGCGGCGCGGGGTGCCGAACAGCTCGATCTCGCCGGCGTTCGTCGGCACCTGGCCGATGATGGTGCGTACGGCCGTCGACTTGCCCGATCCGTTGGCACCGAGCAGCGCGACGACCTCACCGCGGTGCACGGTCAGGTCGATGCCGCGCAGGACGGGGCGCGAGCCCAGGTCGGCGCGTACGCCGCGCAGGCGTATGACGGGCTCGCTCATGGCAGCACCCTCCGGTGTCACTTGGCCCCCAGAGCTGTCTGCAGGGCCTTGAGGTTGGACTCCATGACCTGGAAGTAGTCGCTGCCGCGGGACTTGGCGGTGATGCCCTCGATCGGGTCGAGGACGTCCGTCCGCAGGTGCGCGTCCTGGGCGACGGTCTTCGCGGTCTTGTCGCTGACGAGTGTCTCGTAGAAGACCGTGGAGACGCCGTCGGCCTTCGCCAAGGTCTCGAGTTCCCGTACCCGCGCCGCGCTGGGCTCGGACTCCGGGTCCAGGCCGTTGATCGCCTCCTCGGTGAGGCCGTAGCGCTCGGCGAGGTAGCCGAAGGCGGCGTGGGTGGTGATGAAGACCTTGCTCTTGGTGCTGCGCAGCCCGCTCGCGTACTGCGCGTCGAGGTCGTGGAGCTTCTTGACCAGGGCCGCGGTGTTCTTCGCGTAGTCGGCCGCGTGCTTCGGGTCCGCCTTCTCGAAGGCCTTGCCGACGCCCTGGGCGACCTGGGCGTAGCGCACCGGGTCGAGCCAGATGTGGGGGTCCTTGCCGCCGGACTCCTCGCCCTGGTGGGTGTCGTGCTGGGCCGCGTGGCCGCCGACCTCGTTGCCGTGCTCCTCCAGCGTGGTCAGGGAGGCCGCGTCGATCTTCGTCTTGATCTCGGACTGGGCGACCGCGTCGTCGACGGAGGGCTGGAGGTTCTTCAGATAGAGCACCGCGTCGGACTCCTGGAGCTGCGCGGTCTGCCGGGCGCTGATCTCCAGGTCGTGCGGCTCCTGGCCGGGCTGGGTGAGACTGGTGACATGGACGTGGCTCCCGCCGATCTGCTCGGCGAGGAAGGCCATCGGATAGAACGACGCGACGACGTCGAACTTCCCGGTGTTGCCGGCGGCGGCACCGGTGGCGGAGCAGGCGGAGAGGGCTCCGAGGCCCAGCGCGGTGACTGCGGCGAGCGCGGTGCCGGGTATGAGGCGTCGTCGTACGTTCATGACAGTCATTTTCAACAAACATGGAAACCGTTGTCAACAATCCCCCGGTAACGGCTCGACAGACCCGGGGACCCGCGTCAGGTGCCCCACCGATTTGATTGGAGGGGAGTCCCCGCCGGTAACCTGAAGCATTCGCTCTGAAGCAATGCTCTGAAGCAGTCGCTTCGTCGCCCGTCGTCGTAATGAAGAGAGCACCGTGGCCGCCGACAAGATCGACACCATCGTCAGCCTGAGCAAGCGCCGTGGCTTCGTATTCCCCTCCAGCGAGATCTACGGCGGTCAGCGCGCCGCCTGGGACTACGGACCGCTGGGTGTCGAGCTCAAGGAGAACATCAAGCGCCAGTGGTGGCGCTACATGGTCACGTCCCGCGAGGACGTCGTCGGTATCGACTCGTCGGTGATCCTGGCGACCGAGGTCTGGGTGGCCTCCGGTCACGTCGCCACCTTCACCGACCCGCTCACCGAGTGCACCTCCTGCCACAAGCGCTTCCGCGCCGACCACCTGGAGGAGGCCTACGAGGCCAAGCACGGCCGTCTGCCGGAGAACGGTCTCGCGGACATCAACTGCCCGAACTGCGGCAACAAGGGCATGTTCACCGAGCCCAAGCAGTTCTCGGGCCTGCTCTCCACCCACCTCGGCCCGACACAGGACAGCGGCTCCATCGCCTACCTGCGCCCGGAGACCGCGCAGGGCATCTTCACCAACTTCGCCCAGGTCCAGCAGACCTCGCGCCGCAAGCCGCCGTTCGGCATCGCGCAGATGGGCAAGTCGTTCCGCAACGAGATCACGCCGGGCAACTTCATCTTCCGCACCCGCGAGTTCGAGCAGATGGAGATGGAGTTCTTCGTCAAGCCGGGCGAGGACGAGAAGTGGCAGGAGTACTGGATGCAGGAGCGCTGGAACTGGTACACGGGTCTCGGTCTGCGCGAGGAGAACATGCGCTGGTACGAGCACCCGAAGGAGAAGCTCTCCCACTACTCCAAGCGCACCGCCGACATCGAGTACCGCTTCCAGTTCGGCGGCAACGAGTGGGGTGAGCTGGAGGGCGTCGCCAACCGCACGGACTACGACCTGAACGCGCACTCCAAGGCGTCGGGCCAGGACCTGTCGTACTTCGACCAGGAGGCCGGCGAGCGCTGGACCCCGTACGTCATCGAGCCCGCGGCGGGTGTCGGCCGCGCGATGCTGGCGTTCCTGCTGGACGCCTACGTCGAGGACGAGGCCCCGAACGCCAAGGGCAAGATGGAGAAGCGCACGGTGCTGCGCCTGGACCACCGCCTGGCGCCGGTGAAGGTCGCGGTCCTGCCGCTGTCCCGCAACCCGGAGCTGTCCCCGAAGGCCAAGGGGCTGGCCCAGGCGCTGCGCAAGAACTGGACCATCGAGTTCGACGACGCGGGTGCCATCGGCCGCCGCTACCGCCGCCAGGACGAGATCGGCACGCCGTACTGCGTGACGGTCGACTTCGACACGCTCGAGGACAACGCGGTGACGGTGCGTGAGCGCGACTCGATGAAGCAGGAGCGCGTGTCGCTGGACCAGATCGAGGGCTACCTCGCGGGCCGACTGATCGGCAGCTGAGCGCCGCGTACGCGCAGCCGGCCACCGATCCGCGCCGAGGCGCGGAAGCCGTCCGGGAAGCCCCCGGTTCCCCCCGCACGGGGGAACCGGGGGCTTCGTCGTCCCGTCTCTCGTCGACGCCTCACCGGCGTGGCGGCGGCTGCTCGCGCCGGTGGCGCGGCAGAGCGCTCACCGGCGGCCTCAGCGGCCCTGGAGCGCCCTGACGTTGTCGCCGAAGGTCCAGTTCTTCGAGCCGTCCCAGTTGACGGACCAGGTCATCAGGCCCTTCAGACTCGTGCCGTAGTGCCGCCACGCCTGGGAGACCAGGGACGGTGACATGTAGCCGCCGCCCGCTCCGGACTGGGCGGGCAGGCCCGGGACCTGCTTGTCGTAGGGCACCTTGACCGTCGTGCCCTGGACGGTCAGCCCCTGGTTCAGGCAGTCCGTCTGTGCCACGAAGCCCGCCACCGTGCCCGCCGCGTAGGAGTCGCCGGAGCAGCCGTACATGCTGCCGTTGTAGTACTGCATGTTGAGCCACCACAGCCGGCCGTTGTCCGCGTACTTCTTGATGACCGGCAGATACGCGCCCCAGATCGAGCCGTAGGTGACGCTGCCGCCGGTGACGTACGCCGTCTCCGGGGCCATCGTCAGGCCGAAGTTCGACGGCATCCGGGCCAGCACCCCGTCGATGATGCGGATCAGGTTGGCCTGGGACGTGGACAGTTGGCCGATGTTCCCGCTGCCGACCAGGCCCGTCTCGATGTCGATGTCGATGCCGTCGAAGTTGTACGTCTTCAGGATCGGGACGATCGTCGAGACGAACCTGTCCGCGACGGCCGTCGAGCTGAGGTCGATGCCCGCGGTGGCCCCGCCGATGGACAGCAGGATCGTCTGCCCCGCCGCCTTCGCCGCGCACATCTCCGCGGGGGTCGCCACCTTCACCCCCGCGTCCATGCCGTCCTCCCACAGCGCGGTGCCGTCGGAGCGGATGACCGGGAACGCCGCGTTGATCACGTTGTAGCCGTGCGCGGCGATACGGGAGTCGGTGATCGGGGTCCAGCCGAAGGGCGGGTGGACCCCGTTCGAGGAGCCGTCCCAGTTCTCCCAGTAGCCCTGGAGGACCTTGCCGGACGGGCGGGACTTCACGGCGCAGGTGTCGGCCGCGGACGCGGTGGGGGCGGTCGCGACCGAGAGCGGGGCGAGGACCGCCGCCGTCAGGGCGACGGCGAGCAGGCGGAGCCTGTGGCGGATCATACGGGCCTCCCGGTGGGGGTGCGGTGAGGTGTCGTAGGCATGGCAGTGCGCTGGTCCAGACCTCTCGTCAATAGGTCTGGACCAAATCGCCGATGCGGTGCGGGGGATGACGGCAGCGGGCGGTGGGTGACGGGTATCAAGTGACAGATATTGAAATCTGTCACTTGTCATGCCATGCTGGGCGCACGCTCAAAGCGAAACCAGGGAGTTTTCATGCGCACCCTTCAGCTCGGGACCACCGGCCCCCAGGTCTCCGCCCTCGGCCTCGGCTGCATGGGCATGTCCGCCCTCTACGGCGACGCCGACCGGACCGAGTCCATCGCCACCATCCACGCCGCCCTGGAAGCGGGCGTGACCCTGCTCGACACCGGCGACTTCTACGCCATGGGTCACAACGAGATGCTGGTCGGCGAGGCCCTGCGCGCCGCTCCCGCCGCCCGCCGCGAACAGGCGCTGGTCAGCGTCAAGTTCGGCGCCCTCCGCGACCCCGACGGAGGCTGGAGCGGATACGACGGCCGCCCCGCCGCCGTCAAGAACTTCGCCGCGTACTCGCTCCAGCGCCTCGGTGTCGACCACATCGACGTCTACCGCATCGCCCGCCTCGACCCCGACGTCCCGATCGAGGACACGGTCGGCGCGATCGCCGAACTCGTCGAGAAGGGGCACGTCCGCCATATCGGCCTCAGCGAGGTCGGCGCCGACACCATCCGCCGGGCCGCGGCCACCGCCCCCATCGCGGACCTCCAGATCGAGTACTCGCTGATCTCGCGTGGCATCGAGGACCGCATCCTGCCCACCGTCAGCGAGCTGGGCATCGCCGTCACCGCGTACGGAGTGCTCTCCCGCGGTCTGATCTCCGGCCACTTCAGCCGCGACCGGCAGCTCGGCGCGAACGACTTCCGCGCCTTCTCGCCCCGCTTCCAGGGCGCCAACCTCGACCACAACCTCGCCCTGGTCGATGCGCTGCGCACGATCGCCGAGCAGAAGGGCGTGAGCGTCGCACAACTCGCGATCGCCTGGGTGCTCTCGCGGGGCCCTCGGTACCGCGCGGACATCGTGCCGCTGATCGGCGCCCGCACCCGGGACCGGCTGTCCGAGGCGCTCGGCGCCCTCGACGTGACCCTGGACGAGGCGGACCTGGCAGCCATCGAGGCGGCCGTACCGGCGGACGCGGCGGCCGGCGCCCGCTACCCCGAGACGCAGATGTCCCACCTCGACAGCGAGCACTGACCGTGCCGCCGGGTACGGTCTGAGACATGTCACCGACCACCGAGCGCCTGACCGCCGAGCGCATCCTCGAGGCGACCGAGGAGGCGCTGCGCCGCCACGGCCCGGCCAAGGCCACCGTGGTGGACGTGGCCCGCGCGCTCGGCGTCAGCCACGGCAGCGTGTACCGCCACTTCCGTACCAAGGCGGCGCTGCGCGAGGCGGTCACCCAGCGGTGGCTGGACCGCGCGTCCGGCACCCTCGCCGGGATCGTCGCGCAGGACGGCGATCCGGAGACGCGGCTGCGCGAGTGGCTGTCGGCCCTGTTCGAGGCCAAGCGGCACAAGGCGGGCGACGACCCGGAGCTGTTCGCCACGTTCACCGTGCTGACCGGGGAGAACAGCCGGGTGGTGGACCAGCACATCGCTGACCTCACCGCCCAGCTCACGGAGATCCTCCGCGACGGTGCCGCACGCGGCGCGTTCACGACGGCCGCCGACCCGGCGGTCACGGCCCGGGCGGTCTTCCACGCGACGGGACGGTTCCACGACCCCGCCTACGCGGCGGAGTGGGGGCGCCCCGGGATCGAGGCGGAGTTCGACGCGGTGGTGGACCTCCTGCTACGCGGCCTGCGAACGACCACCCCCTCCAAGACCCTCTAGGCCCCGTTGACCGCGCGATTGGCGGATGTGGGCCACGCCGGTACGCGCGACCGGGGCTTGTTCGGGTCGCCTGTGGCCCACATCCTCCACACACTCCGCTCGGCCGTCAGCGCCGACGGCGCGACAAGAGCGACGGTCCGGAGTTGGTGAAGGCCCGGGGCGGCCACGCGCCCCTTACGGGGCGCTCACTTTGGCGGCTTCGCGTACGTCGGCCTCCTGGAGGCGTTCCGTCGCGCGTTCCGCCGTCCGGCGGCCCCAGCGGCCCGTCGTCAGGGCGCCCAGGGACAGCACCGCGACACCGCACACGGTCAGGACCCACCAGCCGGGACGGGAGGCGGAGACGAAGGTGTCCTTGTACGACCCGGAGCCCACGCCCGCGGCCAGCAGCGCGCCGACCACCGCGACACCGAGGGTCTGGCCGAGCTGGCGGCTGGTGGAGGCGACGGCGGCGGCGACCCCGGCCTGGGCGCGGGGCATGCCGGAGACGGCGGTGTTGGTGATGGGGGCGTTGACGAAGCCGAAGCCGATGCCGAACAGGACGTAGCCGACGACGAGCGTGACGTTCGACGTCTCCGCCTCGAACGCCGCGAACAGCACGGCGCTCGCGGTGATCGCACAGCCCGCGATCAGCAGCGGCAGCCGCGGGCCGCGGCTGCCGACCAGGCGCCCGGACAGGGGCGCGCACAGGAAGGTCGGGGCCGCCATCGGGAGCATCCACAGGCCCGCGTGCAGGGCGTCCAGGCCGCGTACGTTCTGCAGGTACAGGGTGGACAGGAAGAGGAAGCCGCCCAGGCCCGCGAACGCGCTGATCGCGATCACCGTGGCCCCGCTGAACGGCGCCGAGCGGAAGAAGCGCAGGTCGATGAGGGGTTCGGCGCGTCGGGGCTCGTACCAGAGCAGGGCGAGCAGGGCCACGAGCGCGAGGGCCGCGAAGGGTGCGACACGGGTGGCGCTGGAGTCCGGGGCCTCGATGATCGCGTAGGTCAGCGAGCCGAACAGGGCGATGACGAGCACCTGGCCGAGTGGGTCGGGGCGGCGCGCCTTGGGCGCCCGGGACTCGGGGACGAAGCGCAGGGTGAGCAGGAGCGCGGCGAGGCCGACCGGCAGGTTGACCCAGAAGATCGAGCGCCAGCCGACCGAGTCCACCAGCAGTCCGCCGACCAGCGGGCCCGCGGCCATCGAGATACCGACCACGGCACCCCACACCCCGATCGCGCGGGCCCGCTCCCGGGCTTCGGTGAAGGTGTTGGTGATGATCGACATGGCGACCGGGTTGAGCATCGAGCCGCCGATCGCCTGCACCATGCGGAATGCGACCAGCAGTTCCAGGTTCGGGGCGAGGGAGCACAGCAGCGAGCCAGCGCTGAAGATGACGAGGCCCGCCATGAAGACGCGCTTGCGGCCGATCCGGTCGGCCGTGGAGCCCGCGAGCATCAGCAGCGAGGCCAGGACCAGCGTGTAGGCGTCGATGGTCCACTGCAGCCCTGAGGTGGTCGCGTGCAGTTCGCGCTGCATCGAGGGCAGGGCGACGTTCAGGACGGTGTTGTCGAGGCTCACGATCAGCAGGCTCATACAGCAGATCGCGAGCACCAGAAGACGCCGGCGGCGGCTCAGCTCGGGCATGTGATCCATCGTACGCCGATTTCGATAGTGCGGTTAACTAATGACTGCCTCATGGTCACCGGATCGCGTAGGGCGTCGTCATCGCGGTGGCCATGGCACGGTCATCGGAAACACCGTGCCGCGGACCCGTCGGCGTGCGTGACAATGGGGAAATGCCCACGCCCACGATGACCCCGACGAACACGGCGGACCCGGCGGACCCGAAGGACTCGGCGGACCCGAAAGACTCGGCGAAGCCGGCGGACTCCGCGCTGCGGATCGGTCCGCACGCCGTGCTGCCGCCCGTCGTGCTCGCGCCCATGGCCGGGATCACGAACGCGCCGTTCCGCACGCTGTGCCGGGAGTTCAGCGGCGGCAAGGGCCTGTTCGTGAGCGAGATGATCACGACCCGGGCGCTGGTCGAGCGCAACGACAAGACCATGCAGCTCATCAAGTTCGACGCGAGTGAGCAGCCGCGCTCGATCCAGTTGTACGGCGTCGACCCGGCGACCGTGGGCAAGGCCGTCCGCATGATCGCGGAGGAGGACCTGGCCGACCACATCGACCTGAACTTCGGCTGCCCGGTACCCAAGGTGACCCGCAAGGGCGGCGGGTCCGCGCTGCCGTACAAGCGGAACCTGCTGCGGGCGATCCTGCGCGAGGCCGTCAGCGGAGCCGGTGACCTCCCGGTCACCATGAAGATGCGCAAGGGCATCGACGACGACCACCTCACCTACCTGGACGCCGGCCGCATCGCCGTCGAGGAGGGCGTGACGGCCATCGCGCTGCACGGCCGCACCACCGCGCAGCACTACGGCGGCACGGCCGACTGGGACGCGATCGCACGGCTGAAGGAGCATGTGCCGGAGATCCCCGTGCTCGGCAACGGCGACATCTGGTCGGCCGAGGACGCGCTGCGCATGGTGCGCGAGACGGGCTGCGACGGGGTCGTCGTCGGCCGGGGCTGCCTGGGGCGGCCGTGGCTGTTCGCGGACCTGGTGGCGGCCTTCGAGGGGCGGACGGGAGACCGGGCGCGGCCCGCCCTGCGCGAAGTGGCCGACATCATGGTCCGGCACGCCACCCTGCTCGGCGAGTGGATCGGCGACGAGTCGCGTGGAGTCATCGACTTCCGCAAGCACGTGGCCTGGTACCTGAAGGGCTTCTCGGTCGGCTCGGAGATGCGCAAGCGGCTCGCGGTCACCTCCTCGCTCCAGGAACTGCGGGCCGGCCTCGACGAACTGGACCTCGGCCAGCCCTGGCCGGCCGGTGCCGACGGGCCGCGCGGCCGGACGTCCGGCAACAACCGGGTGGTGCTGCCGGACGGCTGGCTCAAGGACCCGTACGACTGCGCGGGCATCGGCGAGGACGCGGAACTGGACACGTCCGGGGGCTGAATCCGGGGCGGAATCCGAGGGCTGCGTCCAGGGCGTGACCCGCGGGCCGGGCACGGTCCCCGGGTGGGGCGGGGCTCGGCCCCCTGGCGGGTCAGCCCTTCGACGGGTGCGGGGTCGAGCCGTACGCCGTCAGGAAGCGGTCGCGGAAGGCGCTCATCTTCCACACCGGCGCGTTGTGCGCGGGCCGCAGGCCGTCCGACCAGCCCCAGCCGGCGATCTTGTCGAACACCTTCGGGTCCTTGGCGACGATCGCGCACGGCACGTCACGGCTGGCGTGGTTGCCGCTGACCCGGGCCATCGGCTGGTGGTCGCCGAGGAAGACGAGGACCGTGTTGTCGTTGCCGTAGCGCTCCAGCCACTGGGTCAGGGCGGTCACCGAGTACTGGATGGTCTTGCCGTACTCCTCCTTCGAGCGGGTGGAGTCGGCGATGATGTCCGCCGGATTGTTGCCCGCCTTCTGGATGGCGTCGAACACCGAGCCGTTGCCGAGCCGGTCCCAGCCGACCATCTTCGGGATGGGCGCCCAGGGCTGGTGGCTGGAGGTCAGGATGACGAACGACATCAGCGGCTTGTCCCGCTTCCTGCCGTGCTCCCGCTTCTGGAACTGCTCCAGCGCGTACTGGTCCGGCATCGTCGACCAGCTGAACTTCGGGCCCTTGTAGCCCATCTGGAAGGCGTTGTAGACCTTGTCGAGGCCGTACCACTTCGCCTCCGGCCAGCCCTTCTGCACACCCGGCATGATGCCGACCGTGTCCCAGGCGCCGGTCTTCTTGAACGCCTCGGTGAGGGTGAGATGGTCGCTCGCGCTGACGGTGCGGTAGCGGTTCTGGTTGTTGATCCACAGGCCCGACATGAACGTGGAGTGCCCGAGCCAGCTGCTGCCGCCGTAGGTCGCCGAGGTCAGCCAGCCGCTCTTGGCGTGGAAACCCGCCTTCGCCAGGGCCTGGGTGTCGGTGTCGAGGGTCCTGTCGACACCGGGTGCCATGATCGGATCCTCGACGGCGCTGCGGCCGTAGCTCTCGATGAACGTGAAGATCATGTCCTTGCCGCGCAGATCGGGCACGAGCTGGGAGCCCGGGGTGCCGCCGAACGCGTCGACCTTCGCGGTCCTCGCGAAGTCCCGCTCGTCGCGGACGGTCTCCCGGATCCGGTCGGAGCGGTACTGGAGCATCGTGACGGTGTGCTCGGCGGCCAGCGGCACGCCGCCGACCTGGAGGCTGAGGGCCTGGCAGGTCATCCACACCATGCTCAGGACGAGGACGCCACGGGTGGTGGTGGCGCGATGCCGGGCCATCAGGTTGCCCAGCCGGACGACGGCGAGTGCCGAGACGCCGAGCACGACGACGGTGATGGCGAGGGCCACGAGCAGCACGCCCAGCGCGCCCGCCCCGCCCAGCGTGTCCTGGAGGTAGGCGTAGGCGTCGGTGAGGAGCGACCAGTCGAGGATGATGTTGAAGCCGCGGCCGAGATACTGGTAGAAGCCGATGTCCAGCAGGTTGAGCACGGTCAGCACGCCGAGCACGACGCCGCCGAGCCAGGCCGCGATCAGCCGGGGCCGGCGGGGCAGCACGGTCAGCACGACGGCGCCGATGAGCGCCTCCACCGGGAGCCGCGTGAACTCGGCGATCCGGAAGTTCTCCGGCCGGTTGGGCAGCAGGAACGAGACGACGACGAGCAGACCGGCGAGCACGGTGACGCTGATCCCGATGACCCGGGCGGCCACCGGGTGACCGTCCTGCCAGGCGCGAAGCCGCCGTCCCCGCCCGGAGCGGGGGGACGGGGCACCGGCTGCCGCCTCTCCTCCCCCTTCTGCCGCTTCTTCTCCGGCATCGGGTATGGCCTTGCCGGCGTGCGTGTCCGCTTTCTTGCCTGTGACTTCGCCTTCGGCGGGGGCGGTCTCCCTCGTCGCGGCAGCGGCGTCGGGCCCGTCCGGCCCGTCCGGCCCTGGCCCGTCCGGCCCTGGCCCGTCCGGCCCGTCCGGCCCGTCCGGCTCGTCTGCGGCCGGTATCCCCTCCGCCTCCGGCCGTTCCTCCTCCGCCGGCAGGACCCCGTCGGTGACCGCCCCGGCCTTGTCCGGCGTCTGTCGTTGGCGCGTGTTGAGAGGCAACCCGAGGGTCCTTCCGTGCGAAGCCCGTGATGGAGGGGCGGGCCCCGCTGGGGAGGCCGAGCCCGTCGTCATCCCGTACGGGCAGCCCCGGGCCTCCGTTCAACACGGCCGCCTCAGCGCCCGGCAAACACCCGGCAAACCCGAGGTCAACCGGCCCGGATTCACGTGCACCCGCGTCAGGCGCCCCCGACCGCGGTGAGCAGCGCGAGCGGTGTCGCCGCCGAACGCGACTCCCGGGTGCAGGCGTGCGGGTACGGCACCGGCTCCGGATGCGTGTCGCGGCCGTAGCCCGCGTACGCCTCCGGCAGCCGGTGGCCCGTCGCCGTCGCCGCCTCCACCAGCGCGTGCGCCACCGTACGGGCCTCGTCGTGCAGCCCGTAGCGCGCCAGGCCCAGGGTGATCAGCGCGTTGTCGTGCGGCCAGACCGAGCCGCGGTGGTACGACAACGGGTGGTACGCCGCCTGGTCCGCGGCCAGTGTGCGCACCCCCCAGCCGGAGAAGAAGTCCCCTTCCAGCAGGCGCCGGCCGACCAGTTCGCCGTACTCCTTGTCCAGCAGGCCCGACCACAGCAGATGCCCCGCGTCCGAGGCGAGCGCGTTCACCTGGCGGCCCTCGCCGTCCAGGGCGAGCGCGGGGAAGGCGTGCTCGTCCATCCAGAAGTCGCGCTGGAACCGGTCGCGCAGATCGCCCGCCGCCTGTTCCAGCAGTGCCGCGTACACCTCGTCGTCCCACACCGTGCGCGCCAGGTGCGCGGTGCGGCGCAGCGCGTCGTACGCGTACCCCTGCGCCCCCGCCGCCATCACCGGCCCGTGCGGACGGCTGCCGTCGGCGGAGCAGATCGCGCCGGGGGAGTCCTTCCAGTTCTGGTTGGCGAGACCGCCCTGGTCGGCGCGGTAGACGAGATAGCCGCGGGAGGTGAGCCCGCCGTGGTCCAGCATCCAGCCGATCGCCGCCCGGGCATGGGGCTCCAGGCGGCGGGCCTGCGCCAGGTCGCCGGTCTGCTCGACGTACGCCCCCAGCAGCACCAGGAAGAGGGGGGTCGCGTCGACCGAGCCGTAGTACCGCCCGTACGGCACCTGCCCGAAGTGCGCCAGCTCCCCGTGCCGCACCTCGTGCACGATCTTCCCCGGCTGGGCCACCGAACGCGAGCCGGCCTCGGTCGCCTGCGTCGCGGCGAGCGCGGGCAGGGTGGCCGCGGCCAGCCCGGGGCGGTAGGGCAGCGCGAAGAGGGAGGTGAGGAGCGCGTCGCGGCCGAGCAGGGCGAGGAACCAGGGGGCGCCCGCGGCGGGGACGAGGAGTTCCTCGCCCTCGGGTCCGGTCGCCGGGACCTGGAGCGCGGCCAGGTCGGACAGGCCCCGCGCGCACGCCGTGGCCAGCTGGGGCCAGCCGGTGGGGAACGCCACGCCCTCCATGAACGCGCCTTCCAGGTCGAGCAGTCGCTCGGTGGCGGCGGCGGGGGACGCCGGGACCGCCGGGTCCCGCGGGGCCCCGTGCGGCCGGGCGGCGACCCGCAGCAGCAGCTCCGTCGAGCCGTGCGGCGGGAGTTCCAGCGCCCAGACCAGGCGGCGGGCGCCCGTGCCCGTCTCCTCCACACCGTCCGGCGGGGGCTCGGCCGTGACGGTCGTACTGGAGTGCCACTCGCCGCGCCGGTAGCCGAACTCCACGCCGTCGTCGAGGACCTGACGGGAGCGCACGGCGCCTGCCTTGGCGTACGTACGGTGGTCGGAGCGCAGCTCGAACTGGTCCGCGAAGTCGGCGTCCGCGGTCACCGCCACGCGCACCGTGGTCGGCACGGGGCGGTTGTTGGTGACCCGCAGGGACTCCACGAACGCGCCGTCCACGACGGCCTGTTCACGGAAGAGGGTGTACGCGGGCGGCTCCTGCCGGCCACCGCGCGGTACGAGCACACAGCGGGTAGCGTCCCCGTCGGCGACCGGCGTGATCGTCTCGGGTACGGCGCCGTCGACGGTGAGCTGCCACCGGCTCAAGTGCCGTGCGTCCCGTACGAACAACCCGGCCGGGGAGTTGCCGCCCCGCACTCCGCTGATGTCGCCGCCGTCGCCCACGGCGGCGAACGTGCCGCCGTGCACGAGCAGATGATGCCGGTCCGTCATCCCCGGTCCTCTCCCTTGTCACTCCTGTCGAACGTGCAGGTGCCCAAGGGGGATACTCCGTGTCCGGTAAAGGAGTCCCCCTGGTTCGGTTTCAGCTGTGGGTGTGGGGGGTGTGCAGCAGATCGAGGGTGAGCGCGGCGGTCCAGCCGAAGCCCCGGGCGCCGCGCGCCTCGCCGGTGTACGGGTCGACGTACTCGGCGAAGTCCGAGGTGTCCGCCGTCTCCAGCAGGGCCTCGCGCAGCGCGTCGGCCGCCGCGTGCTCCCTGTGCGTCCTCAGGCCGCGCTCCAGCAGCCAGCCGGTGTTGAACCAGGCCGGGCCGCGCCAGTACCGGTGCGGGTCGAACGCCTCGCCGAGCAGGTCGTAGCTCGGCACGAGCCGGGTGACGCCGCCCAGCCCGAAGTGGGGCCCCGTCAGCGTGCGCACGAGCGCGGCCACGATGTCGCGGGGGAGCGCGGGCAGGAGCAGCGGGATGAGCCCGGAGACGCTGCGCTCGGCGAGGAGGACGCCGACGGGTGGGCACGGGTCGGAGGACGGAGCGCCGCTTCGGGAGCGGTGCTCTGTCTTGTGAGCGCTGTTTTGGGGGTGTTGCTCCGGGCTGGGGGTGCTGTCGTGAGAGCGGTGCTCTGTCTTGTGAGCGCTGTTTTGGGGGTGTTGCTCCGGGCTGGGGGTGCTGTCGTGAGAGCGGTGCTCTGTCTTGTGAGCGCTGCTCTGGGTGCGCTGCTCCGGGCTGGGGGTGCTGTCTTGGGTGCGGTGCTCTTTCTCGTGAGCGCTGCTCCGGGAGCGTTGCTCTGATCCGAGAGCGCCGCTCTGAGCGTGCGGCTCGGTGCCCGACCGTGCGCCGCTCCGAGAGCACTGCTCGTCGTCGTGAGCGGTGCTCTCGGAGCGGTGCTCTCCGCTGTGCGCGCCGCTCCGAGAGCGCCGCTCTGTCTCGACAGCGCTGACCCGAGAGCGTCGCTCCGCATCGTGAGCGCCGCTCCGAGGGTGCCGCTCCCCATCGCGCGCACCATCCTCGCTGCGCGGCGACCCAACACACGCACCACCCCGAGAGCGCCGCTTCACTTCAAGAGCGTCGCTCTCTCCCGCCTCTCCCCGTAGATCCCGGCAGAAGAACATCCCCTCGGCCGGATCCCAGAGGCGGTCGATCAGGGCCGTCGTCAGGCGCTGGGCGCGGGCATGGCGGGCCGTGCCTGTCGCGCCCAACTCCCGCGCTATCCGGGCCAACGCGTACTCCGACACGATCAGCAGCGCATTGAACGCCGGGTCCTCCACCGCGAACTCTCCCGCCCGTCTTCCGTCACCGCCCTCAACCGAGGCCCTGCGGGCCGCCCCCTCATCCGTCTCGTCGGCATATCCGCTGTCCCGGTAGTCCGTCGCCAGTCGCACGTACCGCCCGTAGTCCAGGTCCGTAGGGCGGCCCTCGGGTGCGCCGTGGTCCAGGTCGGCGCGGCGGAACGAGCGGGCCGGGGCCGGGGTGATCCTGGACAGCGGCGCGTCCCAGACGGGGCTGTTGTCCATGCCCTGCTCCCAGGGGTGCACCACCGAGACGAGCCCGCCGCCGCCCAGGTCCCGGCGGTGCAGCAGATAGCGGTGCCAGGCGGCGAGCCGCGGGTACACCCGGGGCAGGAAGCCGCGCTCCCGGGACAGTCCCGGGTCGGCCCGGTGCACGAGCCAGGCCGCCAGCGCGTGCACCGGTGGCTGCACGATGCCCGAGGTCTCCACGGTGCGCGGGGCGCCCGCCGCGCGCCCCGCGGTCGAGGACCGCCAGAAGTCGGGGCTCGGGAAGTACGCGTCGAGCGGCACGGAGGCGTTGAAGACGATGTGCGGGATGCGCCCGTCCGCCCACTGGGCGTCGAGGAGCGTCTCCAGTTCCGTCTGCGCCCGCAGCGGCCACAGATGGCGCAGGCCGATCGCGATGAACGCGGAGTCCCAGGACCACTGGTGGGGGTACAGGCCGCGCGACGGCACCGTGGAGGTGCCCGTCCAGTTCCCCTCGAGCACCTGTGCGGCTCTGGCGTGCAGTGATCCCGAGTACGCGGACGGATCGTATACAGCGGGTCCGGGCCGGGAATTCTCGTGCGGAGCGGGTGTCGGTGGCGTTCCGGGGGTGTGCACGGGACCGGCGGGTTCCGTACGGCGGGCGATGAGTCGGGTAGGGCGGTCCACTCAGGTCTCCCCGAAAGACGTTCTGCCGAGCGGGTTCGGCGGCAACCACCGTAGGGTTACGCCTGTTTAACATGCGGAACTCACTATGTAATGCAGGGTTGTTGAACGCAAGGGGGTACGCATGAGCGGAAGGGCGGGGAAGCCGGGCCACCAGGCCGGCGCGGGAGATCTGCTCGCACTGGTCCGCAGTGGCCGGGCCACGACCCGGGGTGCCCTTCAGCAGGCCACAGGCCTGTCCCGGGCCACGGTCGGCCAGCGCCTGGACCGTCTCTTCCGGGCCGGCTGGCTGCGCGAGGGCGCGGGCGGACCGGTCGATTCCCCGCTCGGCGGGCGCCCTGCGATCACCCTGGAGTTCGACGACGCCCATGCGGTGGTCCTCGCCGCCGACCTCGACACCCGGCACGCCCGCGCCGCCGTCCTCTCCCTCACCGGGGAGATCCTGGCCGAGCACACCGGGATCCTGGTCATCGAGGAGGGCCCGGAGGCCGTGCTCGGCGAACTGGGCCACTGGTTCGGCCGACTGCTGGAGGAGTCGGGCCACCGGGCGCACGAGGTCTGCGGGATCGGGCTCGCCGTCCCCGGGCCCGTGGACAGCGGCACCGGACGGGTGGTGCAGCCGCCGATCATGCCCGGCTGGGACGGGTACGACATCCGAGGGCGCCTCCGTCGCGCCTTCGCCGAGCACGCGCACGGCGGCACGGACGTGCCGGTGCTCGTGGACAACGACGCGAACCTGATGGCGTACGGCGAACGGCGGACCGCGCACCCGGACTGCTCGGCGTTCGTACTGGTCAAGGTGTCCACCGGCATCGGCGCGGGAGTGGTCGTCGACGGCCGGATCTACCGCGGCGTCGACGGCGGCGCCGGGGACATCGGCCATATCCGGGTCCCCGAGGGCGCGGGCGCGCTGTGCCGGTGCGGCTCCTACGGCTGTCTCGCCGCCGTGGCGAGCGGAGGCGCGGTCGCGCGCCGGCTCGCCGAGGCGGGGGTGCCGGCCGCCTCCGGTTCGGACGTACGGGACCTGCTGGCCGCCGGGCACCCGGAGGCCGCCGCGCTCGCCCGGGAGGCCGGACGACAGGTCGGGGACGTCCTCGCGACGGTCGTGACCCTGCTGAACCCGGGGGTGCTGATGATCGCCGGAGATCTGGCCGGAACACCCTTCCTGACCGGGGTGCGGGAGCTGCTGTACCAGCGGGCTTTGCCGCGTTCCACCGCGCACCTGGACGTGGTGACCTCCCGGCTCGGGGAACGGGCCGGCCTGGTCGGGGCGGGAGCCCTGGTCGTCGAGCACCTCTACGCACCGGAACGGGTGGAGGAACGGTTGCTCGCGCTCGGGGTGTGACGCGGGGCGAGGCGCGGTACAAGGCGTCACGCGAGGTGAGACGGGGCGCGAGGCGTTCCGGAGATGCGGTGCGGAGATGCGGTGCGGAGATGCGGTGCACAGCGTGCGGCGGAGTGGTGCCTACGGTCGGTGTCGCGGGTATGACCTTCGCATTTCCGTCCGTACACGCGTCCGCATGGTGAAAACGGGCCGCCTCGCATAGCGTGATTCTCGCCACCCTTGATAGGGGTTGCGCTCAGATGAGCGAATCATGGGCGGCTGCATTTCTCAAAGGATGGCACTCAGTGCCACCCTTTGATCGTTCATCGATCGAAATCAGACGTGGCGAGAGTCGCTCATCTGAGCAGTGAAATGGGTCTACGGGCGTTGACTCGTTCAAGAAATGAAAACATCCCCCGGTCGGCGCTTGCGAAGCTTTGACTTTCGATCCAGTGGCGGACGAGTGGTTACAGGCGCATGACGCGCAAGTGGACGTACCCAGGCGCCTTCGATCTGGGTATGTTCCTCGCCGTCAGGGCAGCCACCGCGTCCTCGAGGAGTCGAGACCGTGTCGGAAAACAAAGATCCCCACGTAACGGAAAACGGCGTGGAGGGCGTGAAGTTCGTTTACGACTTCACCGAGGGCAACAAGGACCTCAAGGACCTCCTCGGTGGCAAGGGTGCGAACCTCGCCGAAATGACCAACCTCGGTCTGCCCGTTCCCCCGGGCTTCACCATCACCACCGAGGCCTGCAAGGTCTACCTGGGCAGCGGCGAGGAGCCCGCGGCGCTGCGTGACGAGGTGAGTGCGCACCTCGCCGCCCTCGAGGGGCGGATGGGCAAGAAGCTCGGCCAGGCCGACGACCCGCTGCTGGTGTCGGTCCGTTCCGGGGCGAAGTTCTCGATGCCCGGCATGATGGACACCGTCCTGAACATCGGTCTCTCCGACACGTCGGTGCAGGGCCTGGCGAAGCAGGCCGGTGACGAGCGCTTTGCGTGGGACTCCTACCGCCGCCTCATCCAGATGTTCGGCAAGACGGTCCTCGGCGTCGACGGCGACCTCTTCGAGGACGCGCTGGAGAAGGCCAAGGAGGCCAAGAAGGTCACCGACGACACCCAGCTCGACGCGGCCGACCTGAAGAAGCTGGTCACCAAGTACAAGAAGATCGTCAAGACCGAGGCCGGGCGCGACTTCCCGCAGGACCCGCGCGAGCAGATGGACCTCGCCATCAAGGCGGTCTTCGACTCCTGGAACGGCGACCGCGCCAAGCTCTACCGCCGCCAGGAGCGCATCCCGCACGACCTGGGCACGGCGGTCAACGTCTGCTCGATGGTCTTCGGCAACCTGGGCCCCGACTCCGGCACGGGCGTCGCCTTCACCCGCGACCCCGCCTCCGGGCACCAGGGCGTGTACGGCGACTACCTGCAGAACGCCCAGGGCGAGGACGTGGTGGCGGGCATCCGCAACACGGTCCCGCTCGCCGAGCTGGAGCGCATCGACAAGAAGTCGTACGACCAGCTGATGCAGATCATGGAGACCCTGGAGAACCACTACAAGGATCTCTGCGACATCGAGTTCACCATCGAGCGCGGCCGGCTGTGGATGCTCCAGACCCGCGTCGGCAAGCGCACCGCGGGCGCCGCCTTCCGCATCGCCACACAGCTCGTGGACCAGGGCCTGATCGACGAGGCCGAGGCGCTGCAGCGCGTCACCGGCGCGCAGCTCGCGCAGCTGATGTTCCCGCGGTTCGACGAGAGCGCGAAGGTCGAGCAGGTCGGCCGGGGCATCGCGGCCTCGCCGGGCGCGGCGGTCGGCAAGGCGGTCTTCGATTCGTACACGGCGGTCAAGTGGTCGCGCTCCGGTGAGAAGGTCATCCTGGTCCGCCGTGAGACCAACCCCGACGACCTGGACGGCATGATCGCGGCCGAGGGCATCCTCACCTCCCGCGGCGGCAAGACCTCGCACGCGGCCGTGGTCGCGCGCGGCATGGGCAAGACCTGTGTCTGCGGCGCGGAGGAGCTGGAGGTCGACACCAAGCGGCGCCGGATGACGGTGCCGGGCGGGCATGTCGTCGAGGAGGGCGACCTGATCTCCATCGACGGCTCGTCGGGCAAGGTGTACCTCGGTGAGGTCCCGGTCGTTCCGTCCCCGGTCGTCGAGTACTTCGAGGGCCGGATGCACGCGGGCGCGGACGACGCCGACGAACTGGTGGAGGCCGTGCACCGGATCATGGCCTTCGCGGACCGCAAGCGCCGGCTGCGGGTGCGGGCGAACGCGGACAACGCGGAGGACGCGCTGCGCGCACGGCGCTTCGGCGCCCAGGGCGTCGGCCTGTGCCGTACCGAGCACATGTTCCTCGGCGACCGTCGTGAGCTGGTGGAACGTCTGATCCTGGCGGACACCGAGGTCGAGCGCGAGGACTCCCTGAAGGAACTCCTGCCCCTCCAGAAGCAGGACTTCGTGGAGTTGTTCGAGGCGATGGACGGTCTGCCGGTCACCGTCCGCCTCCTCGACCCGCCGCTGCACGAGTTCCTGCCCGACATCACCGAGCTGTCGGTGCGTGTGGCGCTGGCGGAGTCCCGTCAGGAGCCGCACGAGAACGAGCTGCGCCTGCTCCAGGCCGTGCACCGCCTGCACGAGCAGAACCCGATGCTGGGCCTGCGGGGCGTCCGCCTCGGCCTGGTGATCCCGGGCCTGTTCACCATGCAGGTACGGGCGATCGCCGAGGCGGCGGCCGAGCGCAAGGGCGCGAAGGGCGACCCGCGCGCGGAGATCATGATCCCGCTCGTCGGCACGGTCCAGGAGCTGGAGATCGTGCGCGAGGAGGCGGACCGGGTCATCGCCGAGGTCGAGGAGGCCACGGGGACCCGGCTGAAGCTGGCGATCGGCACGATGATCGAGCTGCCGCGCGCCGCGCTGACGGCCGGACAGATCGCCGAGGCCGCCGAGTTCTTCTCCTTCGGCACCAACGACCTCACCCAGACGGTGTGGGGCTTCAGCCGGGACGACGTGGAGGCGAGCTTCTTCACGGCCTACCTGGAGAAGGGCATCTTCGGCGTCTCCCCGTTCGAGACGATCGACAAGGACGGCGTGGGCAAGCTGGTCCGCGACGCGGCCAAGGCGGGCCGTCGGACCCGGCCCGACCTGAAGCTCGGAGTGTGCGGCGAGCACGGCGGCGACCCCGAGTCGGTGCACTTCTTCCACGAGGTGGGGCTGGACTACGTGTCCTGCTCGCCGTTCCGTATCCCGGTGGCCCGTCTGGAGGCGGGCCGGGCGGCCTCGCAGGCGGAGGGCAGCGACCACCGCTGACACCCCCGGAGACCACCGGGCCGTCCTCGGTCACCTCAACCCTCACCGACCCGGGGACGGCCCGGATCACCGAGAAAGGGCGGCACCCCTGTGCGGGGGGTGCCGCCCTTTCGCCGTGTCCGCGCGCCGTGCCCGCGCCCGTGCCCCCGGGGGCCGTCCCCCGCGCGCAAGTCCTCAGCGGCTGTCGGTCAGATGTGCGAAGACGACCACGTTGCCCTGGTAGCCCGTCGTCCTCGAGTAGCCGCCGCCGCAGGTGATCACCCGCAGCTCGGGGCGGGGTGCCGCCCCGTAGACCTTCTGGTCGGGGAAGTCCTTCGCCTGGTACACCTCGACCGCGTCGACCGTGAAGACGGCCGTCGACCCGTCGCGCCGGTCGACCTCGATCGTGCTGCCCCGGCTCAGTGCGCCGAGGTCGTAGAAGACCGCCGGGCCCTCGGCGTTGTCGACGTGCCCGGCGACGATCGCGGTGCCCGTCTCGCCGGGCATGGTGCCCGCCTCGTACCAGCCGGCGAGGTTCTTGTCGCGGGCGGGCGGGACGTCGAGGCTGCCGGCGGGCGTCAGTCCGAGTCCCGTCAGCGGGGCGTCCACGTGTATGGAGGGGATGCGTATCCGGTAGGGAGGCGAGGGCGGCAGCGGAGCGGGCGGCAGCGCGGCCACGGCGGACCACTCGTGGCCGGGGTCCGCGGCCGTCCGCGCGCCCGAGGGCTGCGGCGGTGCGTGGGTCTCTGCGGCGCGCAGCAGCCACACGCCCGAGCACAGGGCGACCACCGTGACGGACGCTATGACGACGTCGCCGACCGTGCCGGACCTGCCGACCTTGCGCACGTGGTCCTCCTTCTGGGACCGGGGTCCCCGAGGGCCGGAGGCCTCGGGGACCCCCTCCGGGCCGCGAGGGGCAGTCGGACCCGGAGGGGGATGGGGGACGGCGGTACCGGCGGGCGGACAGCGCGGGGGCGTCCGTCAGACCCCGTCGCCTCTGACCCGGCGATGCAGGAGCCAGGTACCGCCCGCGGCCGCGACGGCGAGAGCCGCCACACCGGCCGTGGTCTTCACGGGGTCGGGGCCCAGTGCGCCCCCGACCCCCGTCTTCACGCTTCCCCGCGGCTGGGTCTGGTCCTTGGCCGCGGTGAGGGTGACCGTCAGATCGCCGGTCACGGTGGTGTGCCGGCCGCCGGAGCACTGGGCGACGATCTCGTACGTGCCCGGCTGCGCGCCGGGCGGGACCCGGAACCGCCCGATCACGTCCTGCTGGTGCGTGCCGGGCCCGAGGACGAACTGGCCGGCCCCGACCGCGCTGGCGTCGCCCGCCGCCGCGCCGGCCGCGCCGCACGCCGCCGTGCTGACGGTGACCTGCGCGCCGGGGACGACGGCGGAGGGGGAGACCTCCAGGATCCCGGTGTCACCGCCGTACGCGGGCGCGGCGAGACCCGCGGCGCCGAGGGCGAGCGCGGTACCGGTCAGCAGGCGGGCCGTACGTCGCATCGTGTGTGCTCCTCCGAGAGGGCACGGCCCGCGACATCCCCAGCGTGCCGCTGTGTCGGTCGTACCCCTGCTCTTTCGAGGAGAAGGGCACCCGGCCGCGACCGCCTGTTGACGGAGCGTCGCCCTTGCGGCCGAACGGGTGCCCAGACGGTGATCCGTTGGACGGCCGCAGCAATGTTCCCGCAGGTCAGAAGGTATCCGGCGATCCGTCACGGGAAAGATCACAAAAGGTCGTCAGCGGGCGATGAACGGGTGACGGGGGTGCGCCGGACGGCCCGTGGGGCGAAGCGGGAGCGCATCACGACCTTGCGTAGCTCCACGGTTTGTGGCGATCAGTGCGCCGGTGGGGCGCCCATACTGCCCGTCCGGTTCTCCTGGGCCGGGTATGCAGGGTGGGCCGGGGCAGTGGGTGCTGGTGTCCGAGCCGGAGGTCTCTGACTCGGAATGAGCTCGGTCAGCGCGCCCAGCGTCCGATGCGAGGGGCAGATGTCGGTGCTGCGCGGAAGGGCCATCAGGTCGAGCAGGGCCACCATGCACAGGTGGAGTCGGCTGAGCCCGCCCAACTTGTTGCGCAGGTTCGTGACGTGGAACTTCACCGTTCGCTCCGATATCCCGAGAGAACGCGCCAGTTCGCCGTACTCCGGAGAAGTGACGAGCTGCTCGAGAATCTGGTGTTCCCGGCTGGTCAGGGTGGGCAGCAGGGAGAGGGCCAGGCCCAGGGTGTCACGCAAGTGTTCCGGCAGACGGCACAGCCTGCAGGTGGTTGCCATGTCTCCCTCCCACGGTCCCGACGTCAGCCATGTCTCCCGCGGACACCGGCGATCCGCAATCCGACGGGAACCGTATCAGCCCGGTCGGAACCACTTACCGGGTCAGGGAGGCGGCCAGCACCAGGCGGGCCTGCAGTTGCTTCCTGGCCAGGGCCAGCGTCTGTGCGTTCTTGTCGATCAGCTGCCGTTGGTAAGCGTTGGCGACCGCGTAGTGGACGCCCACGAGATTGACCTTCTGCTTGCAGCCCACGTCCGCCTTGGCGGCGGTGATGGCCTTGGGGCCGGCCAAGTCGCTCTCGGTGATGCCGAGTTCTCTGGTCGGGTTCACCGGATCGGTGACGGTGTACCCGGCCTTCGCCATACATTCCGTCCAACGCTTGTCGACTTGCCGCACCCGGGAGTCCTCGCGGGCCTTCGAGTCGGCCTCACTCCTGAGGTTGAACACGAAGAGCATGTCGACCGCGTCTGCCTTGGGCGCGTACAGCTTGAGAAAGGACTCCCGGTTGCATCCGCCGACCGGCACGTGCTTCTCGTTGAACGTCACCTTGCTCCCGCCGGTCCGTTCCGCCTCCTCCTGAGAGAAGGGCATATCGGCGGGGCGCACATTGTCCTCGCCACCCAAGGCCAATTCCTCCGCCTTTGTCAGGGAGTTCGTTCCCTGCTTCACGGGAGGGTTGGCTGCTCTGGGGTTCTGATAGCCGTACCGGGAGGCTGCGGCCATGTCCGTCAGACCGAAGACCCGGGCGTTCGACTCGCCCGTGGATGCGGTGGGCTGCTCGGGCGGCTGGTAGCTGAATCCGAAGCGAGCCATGCAACGTCGGGTCAGAACGCCTTGCGCCTTCAGCAGTACGTCGTGTTGTTCCGGCGTGGCCTCGTAGGCGTCCAGGGGAAAGCTCGCTCCCGCGGTCCTGAGCATCACCGGCGTGGCGGTCACGCGGGGTTCGCCACCCGCCCTGGAACCCTCGGTGCCGGTGGCGGCGCACGCAGGCAGCAACAGCAGGGCACCGGTGACCGTCGCGAACATGACGGCGGTCTGCCAACGCGGCGGGAACATGGGGGCCTTTCGAGTGGAGGAACATACGGCGCCGATCGTTGTCCCGCCCAGGTGTGCCGGGCGGGACAACGCCCCGAGGACGTCAGGTGAAGTCGTAATAGGAGTCGCACGAGATCTTGTTCTTGAAGGTGTCGGACGCGTTGCCGACATACCCGGGGTCGAGCCAGCCCTTGACGCCCCCGCCGTAGGCATCGGTCCAGACGTACCAGGTGTACGTGTCCCGGTTCCGGTACGACGCGGTGTTGTCGTTCGTGGTCTGCCCCTTGCCGCTGCACGTGCCGCCGGACGTTCCCGCCTTGAAGTGGTCGTCGGAGAAGTCCCTGTCTCCGGAGATCAGATCGAAGACACAGCCGCTTTGACCGGAGTTGTAGTAGAGGCCGAACTCTCCCGATTCGAGGTTGCCGTCGTTGTTGTAGGCGGCCGCCGCGGTGCCTGCCGTGGTCAGCGTGAGCCCGCCGATCGCTGCCGCGGCGACCGCGAGTCCCGCGGCTCGTCTCGCTGCGCTGTACCTGTTCACTTGTCCGCCCCCTGCGAGTTCCCATAGTGATCAAGACTTGGCAAAGTGAAGCAAGGTCATTTCAAGCCGTCTACTGTCCGCGGGGACAGTAGACGCACAGGTTGGCCCGGCTTAGGCTCGGGCATCCCCCAGCCGGCCGGCGTCGACAGACAGGTGTGCGCGCCCTCCCGGTGGGTCGACCAAGCGGGTCCGTACGCCACGTTCGTACTCATTCCCGCTCGCTGCTCATGGGAGTCCGTATGCTCGTTCGCCCGGCCGCACCCAGGTATGCGGCGGCGTTGCTGTTCGCTTCGTTGCTCGTCACCGGCTGCTCCGGCAGCGGTGCGCCCGAGGCGGGGGACACGAAGTCCCCTGCGCCGAGCTCCCAGGAGCGGGCCTACTACGGGTGCCTGGAGAAGCACGGGGTCGTCCTGGAGAAGCGTGATGACGGTCAACTGCGCGTGGACAAGGACAAGAACGAGGACACGTCCCTGACGGGCGCCGAAGCGAAGTGCGCGGATCTCCTCCCCGATCACGTCTCCGCGTCGCCGGCCCCGTCCGAGGCCGTGGCAGCGGCACGGAATTTCAGCGCCTGCGTCCGGAAGAACGGCTTCCCCGACTACCCGGACCCCGATCCGAAGTCCGGGCAGGTCGATCTGCCGGCCGACCAGGCCAAGACGTACAAGACGCCCAAGTTCCTCGCCATCTCCGAGAAATGCTCCCCGGGCTCCGGCGGCGGCATCGCAGGCGGCTGAACCGAGTTTCCTCCGGACCGCACGCCGGGCCTCATCCCCCAACGGCACGTCGTCTCATCGGGCCGCGTGCCCCGCAGACATCACAAAGGAAGGCGATGACGGAGGTCACGCGCGTCGAAGCCGCTCCGGACCAGCCGGACGAGCAGGATCCGGAGCAGGGTGGCCTCGCCGGACGGCGCCGCTGGGTCGCTGCCGTGGCGGCTGCAGCCGTACTCGCCACTCTCGGAGGCCTCGGGGCTGCGCTGGTGGTGAAGTCACCGGCGCAGGTGGCCGCGGAGGCCGCGGCGCCACGGCCCGACGTACTGTCGGCCCCAGTGGAGTACCGGGTGCTCACATCGTCGATCATCACGCGCGGGGAAGTGGTGGCGGGGCAGTCGCTCCAGGTGGCACCCCAGGGGGCGGCCGGCGAAGGCGCGGCGCGGTCGGTGGTGACCAAGATCTCGGTGAAGACCGGGGACCCGTTGAAAGCCGGGCAGGTCCTGATGGAGGTGTCGGCACGACCGGTGTTCACGCTGCAGGGCAGCCTTCCCGTCTACCGCGACCTCCGTCCCGGCGCCACGGGTGACGACGTGTCGCAGCTCCAGCGCGCCCTGCGCGACCTCGGCCACGACACG
Source organism: Streptomyces sp. NPDC002513 (assembly GCF_053595355.1). Classification (NCBI taxonomy): domain Bacteria; kingdom Bacillati; phylum Actinomycetota; class Actinomycetes; order Kitasatosporales; family Streptomycetaceae; genus Streptomyces; species Streptomyces sp. NPDC002513. The sequence goes on from NZ_JBSFXK010000023.1 coordinate 94,117, forward strand.
GCCCCGGATCCCGTCGGCCGCTTCGGTTCCGGTACGAAGGCGGCACTCAACTCCCTGTATTCCACACTGGGTTACGATCCGGTCTCCGCGGAGCGGGGCGACGGGGACACGGTCGAAGGCGCCCAGGCCCAGGTCACGGATGCGGAACGTGCTCTTGAGGATGCCAAGGACGCTCTGACGGAAGCGACTTCACCGCACCAGGACTCCGGCAGTGAACAGGGTGACGCTGCCGGCGGTGGAGCCGCGAGGGGCGGTGCGGACACCGGCAGCCTCAGCAAGGCGGTCCGCAGAGCGCAAGAGGATCTGGCCGACGCACGGAAGAAGCTCGCCGACGCCAAGGCGGCCGCCGGTCCCATGCTCCCCGCCGCCGAGGTCGTGTTCCTGGAGGACTTCCCGGCCCGGGTGGACGCGGTGTCCGCCAAGGTCGGCGAGGACGTGTCCGGAACCGCCATGACGGTGTCCGCGGGCAAGCTCGTCGTCCAGGCGCACGTCCCCCAGTACCAGAAAGACCTCATACGGCCAGGACGCAAAGCCGAGATCTACTCGGAAGTGAGCGGTACGTCCGCCACGGGTGAGGTCACCTCCGTCTCCGACGCCCCGGCCACGTCGCAGGAGCAAGGACAGGGCGGAGCGAGCGGCGCTGCTCAAGGCCAGGACGCCTCGGGCCGGCTCGTGGAGATCACGCCCGACAAGCCGTTGAACGCCCGCCTCACCGGGCAGGACGTGCGCGTCACCGTCATCGCGGCGTCCACCGGCAGGAAGGCACTCCTCGTGCCCATCACCGCGATCAGTGCCGGTTCCGACGGCCGTACCACCGTGACGGTGCTCGAGACAGCGGGCAAGAGGCGCCGGGTCGAGGTCCGCACGGGTACCGCGGGTGACGGGTTCGTGGCTGTCGTCCCGGTGACCGTGAAGGCCCTCGCCGAGGGCGACCAGGTGGTGACGGGAGTGCCCCGCAAGGAGAACCCGTGACGGGAGCCGTGCCGGTCATCGAGTTCCGCCGAGTCGGACTGACGTACCCGGGGCCGCCGTCGGTGGCGGCGCTCAAACCCTGCAACCTGACGGTCGGTCCGGGTGAGTTCGTCGCCGTTGTGGGGCCGTCGGGATCCGGGAAGTCCACGTTCCTCAACATCGCCGGCCTGCTGGACGGACCGACCAGCGGCACCTATGTCCTGGACGGCATCGACACCGGGGCGCTCCGGGACTCCGACCGTACTGCCCTGAGAGGGCGCCGTATCGGGTTCGTCTTCCAGTCCTTCCATCTCCTTCCCCAGCGCAGTGCGTTGGAGAACGTCACGCTCGCCATGGTGTACAACGGCGTACCCCACCGTGAGCGAGCAGGACGCGCACGTCAGGCACTGGAACGCGTGGGCCTCGGCCACCGGGTCGACGCGCTGCCCACCCGGCTGTCGGGTGGTGAGCGACAGCGGGTGGCGATAGCCCGGGCGCTGGTGGCTCGTCCCTCCCTGCTGCTGTGCGACGAGCCGACCGGGAATCTGGACACGGCCAACGCGGACTCCGTGCTTGCCCTGCTCGAGGAGTTGCACGCGGACGGCATGACCATCCTCGTGATCACGCATGATCCCTTTGTCGCTGCCCGCGCCGGCCGGACGGTGACGATCCGCGACGGAGTGCTCAGCGTGCCGGAGACGACGCCCGAGACAGGGACGCCATGAGCCCGATCCGAGTGCCCTGCCGTCCTGCCCGACTGCGTCGTCGTGCCGCCCGCCCAGGCACAGGCTCTCAGGTCCAGGCGTCGGTGTTCGGCTGGCGTGATGCCCTTGCCGAGTCACTGGCCGGAATGCTCCAGCGCCCTGCGCGCTCCGCACTGACCGCCCTCGGCACGGTCCTGGGCGTCGGCACGTTCGTGGCGATACTCGGACTGACGGCGACCGCCTCGTCACAGATCGACACGCGGTTCAACGCCCTGAGCGCGACTGAGGTGACCGTAGAGGACATCGCCCACGAGCAGGACGAATTCGCGGGACTCGCTTTCCCGCCGGACGCCGACGAACGGATCGGACGACTGCACGGCGTCCGAAGCGTCGGAATCTACTGGCCGGTGCGGCTCGATCCGGACACGACTGTCAAGTCCTCGCCCGTGGGCGACAGTGGCCTTCAGGGCAGTATCGACGTCGTAGCCGCTTCCCCGGGAGTGTTCGACGCGGCAGGCGTCCGGCTCGCCGAGGGAAGGGGCTACGACACGTACGCGTCGGACCATGCGGCGCCCGTCGCCGTCATCGGCACCTCGGTCGCCGAGCGGCTTGGCATCACCACGTTGGAAACTCGTCCGGCGATCTTCATCGGAAGCCAGCCCTTCACCGTCACCGGCATCATCGACGGCGCCGAACGCAAGGCCGATCTGCTGCTGTCGGTCGTGGTACCGCATACGACCGCGGAACGGATCTGGGGCGCACCGCAGGACGGTGGCGCGAAGATGCTGGTCTCCACCAGGCTCGGAGCCGCCCGGCAGACCGCCCATGAGGCCGCGACGGCGCTGCGCCCGGACCACCCCGAGTACTTCAAGGTGATCCCGCCTCCCGACCCCAGGGCACTGCGGGGCGCAGTCGGAAACGACCTCGGCCAGCTGTTCCTGCTGCTGGCGGCCATCTGCCTGGTCATCGGTGCCGTGGGCATAGCCAACACCACCCTGGTCGCCGTTCTGGAACGGACCGCGGAGATCGGTCTGCGCCGAGCCCTGGGAGCGCGAGGGCGCCACATCACGGTGCAGTTCCTCGCGGAGTCGGGCGCGCTCGGCACGCTGGGCGGTCTGGTCGGCACGTCACTGGGCGTCCTGACCGTGGTCGCGGTCGCGGTGGTCCGGGACTGGACGCCGGTCGTCCATCCGGAGACCGTCGTCGCGGCCCCCGCGATCGGTCTGGTCACGGGTGTCGTCGCGGGGCTGTACCCGGCGTGGCGGGCGGCACGAATCCAGCCGGCCGAGGCGTTGCGCCGCTAGACCCTGAGCCGTGCCGCGACGGCGGGCGCGGCGATGTAGCCTGACCCCCGCCCCGGCCATGCACCCCCTTGACACAGCTTTCCGCCCGCGTCGCTCGTGCGGGGGATGGCACCGTGCGTCCCCGCCCGCCGCCGCCCCGCCCGCCCTAGGGTCCCGCCCATGACCGATAGCGACATCGCCCGGCGGCGGGCGCTCGCGCTGGGCGGCGCCGCCGCGGGGGCCGTCCTCGGAGTCGGGCTCTTCTCCGTCTTGTCCTCGGACGACGGCACCCGGGTACCGGGGCGGGAGGGAGCCGGATCCGGTCGCGACGGAGTGCCGGACACCGCACCGGACGCCGAGCTGTGCGTGCTCAACCGGAGTGTGGCGGCGGGCCCTTACCACCTGGACGGCGCGCCCCGGCGCTCGGACGTCACCGAGGGCAGGCAGGGCGTTGTGCTGAGGCTGCGGCTGACCGTGCGCGACCATCCGCACGCCTGCGCCGTCCTCGCGGGCGCCGACGTCGAGATCTGGCACTGCGACGCCCTCGGCCACTACTCCGGCTACCCCGACGCGCGTCCGGACGGCCGGGGACCCACCGCGGGCGGGTCCGCCGGCTCCGGGACGTTCCTGCGCGGCTGGCAGCCGACCGACGCCGGGGGCCTCGCCGAGTTCACCACGGTCTTCCCCGGCTGGAGCGCGACGCGGGCCCCGCACATCAACGTCAGGGTCCGCACCGGCGGCAGCAGGACCGACCGGGGCTACCAGGGCGGCAGGGTGAACTGGAGCGGGCAGCTCTTCTTCCCCGACCGGTACACCGACGCGGTGTACGCGAGGTCCCCGTACACCCGGCACACCGGCACGCGCACCCGGCTCGCGCAGGACCCGGTGTACCGCGAGGGCGGCGGGAAGGACGGACTCATGAGCGTCACCGGGGGCGTGGCCACGGGACTCGTCGGGGCGCTGACCATCGGCATCGACCCGGCGCGGGAGCCCGCGCAGGCCGCGACGGGCGCACCGCGCGCCGGGAGGACACCGGCACCGGACAGCGCGGCGAGCGCCTCCCGCCCGGCGAACCCCCCGACCCCTTGAACCCCCGGCGCCTTCCGCCCGCCCCACGACTCCCCGCGACCGAAGCCCCGGCCTCGTCACCTCCGCGCCGCCGCCAGGGCCTTCGCGACCCCGGGCTCCCGCGGCCCGAGGAACCGCGGGTCCGGCTGGAGCAGCACGTCCAGGGCCGCCTTGCCCGCCGCGAAGACCTCCCGGGTGCCGCCGTAGTACCAGGTCCTGTCATGCCTGTCGTCGACGCCGACGCCGTACGACGTGATGCCCGCCGCCTGGCACAGGGCGACCGCGCGCCGGATGTGGAAGCCCTGGCTGATCAGGACCGCCCGGTCCACGCCGAAGATCTTCCGGGCGCGCACGCAGGAGTCCCAGGTGTCGAAGCCCGCGTAGTCGCTGACGATCCGTTCGTTCGGCACGCCGTGCCGCGTCAGATAGGTGCGCATCGCGTCCGGCTCGTCGTAGTCCGCACGGCTGTTGTCGCCGGTGACGAGCACGACCTCGACGCGGCCCGCCCGGTACAGCCGCGCCGCCGCGTCCAGACGGTGGGCGAGGTACGGCGACGGCTCGCCGTCCCACAGGCCCGCGCCGAAGACGACGGCGACCTGCGTCCGCGGCACGTCCGCGGTCGTGCGCAGCCGGTCGCCCGTGGTGAGGTACAGCCACGTCGCCGGCAGCAGCGCGAGGACGCACAGCAGCATCAGGCCCTGGACGGTGCGCCGCTGCCCGGCGCGGGTGCGCGGCAGCCTCGGTCTGCGGATCCTCAGGCGCGGCAGGCCCATCACAACGCGTCCCCTTGGGGTCGGTGGCGTCGCCGGTCGTCGTCAGGTCGTCGCCGGTCGTTGTCAGTGGGGACGCGGCGTACGGCGATCCGGTTCGCCCGTGGCGGCTCGGAGTACGGTGATCCGGTTTGTTCCCGGCGGCGCGGCGTCCGGTGGTCCGGTGCGCCGCGGCGGCCCCGTGGATCGCGGCCGGCCCCGCTCGGCGCGCACCCGGCCGTGGCCCGCCCGGTCCCGCACCGCTACGACCAGGCCGTCGCGGCCCCCGAGCCGACCGCCGCACCCGCCCTGGCACCGGCCTGACCGAAGCGGCCCCGCGCGGGAAACGGCCGAGTCGAAGCGGACGCCGACATCCCGATTGTCACCGCCTGCGTCTACTGTCGGGGCATGGACGGGACTGCACCGAAGGGCCACGACACGTCCGCGCGGTACGAGGACGGTCCGGCGACCGCCAGGGCGTACGACGGCACGGACACCGAGCGCTGGGCGGCCGAACCCGACAAACGCCCGGGCCGCACCGCCTTCCAGCGCGACCGCGCCCGCGTGCTGCACTCGGCCGCGTTGCGCCGTCTGGCGGGCAAGACCCAGGTCGTCACCCCGGGCACGAGGAGTGACGCCTGGGACGCCAGCCCCCGTACCCGGCTCACCCACTCCCTGGAGTGCGCCCAGGTCGGCCGGGAGCTGGGCGCGGCCCTCGGCTGCGACCCCGACCTCGTCGAGGCCGCCTGCCTCTCCCACGACCTCGGCCACCCGCCCTTCGGGCACAACGGCGAACAGGCGCTGAACGAGTTCGCCTCGGACTGCGGCGGCTTCGAGGGCAACGCCCAGTCCCTGCGCCTGCTCGCCCTTATCGAGCCCAAGCGGTTCGTGCGCGTCCCGGCCACCGGCGAACTCGTCAGCGTGGGGCTGAACCTCACCCGCGCCGCCCTCGACGCCGCCACCAAGTACCCCTGGCCGCGCGGCGCCCACCCCACCGACCCCGCGTCCCCGAAGTTCGGGGTCTACGAGGACGACCGGCCCGTCTTCGACTGGTTCCGCAAGGGCGCCCCCGACCACCGCACCTGCTTCGAGGCCCAGGTCATGGACTGGTCCGACGACGTGGCCTACTCGGTGCACGACTTCGAGGACGGCCTGCACGCCGGTCATCTCGACCCGGGCTGCCTGTACGCCGAACCCGAGCGGCAGGCGGTCTTCGCCGTGGCCCTCGGCCGGTACGTGCCCGCGGCCACCGACCCCGAGGAACTCGCCGAGGCCCTCGACCGGCTGCTGGCCCAGGAGTGGTGGCCGCGCGGCTACGACGGCTCCGCGGTCGCCCAGGCCCGCCTGAAGGACGCCACCAGCCAGCTCATCGGCCGTTTCTGCCTGGCCGCGGAGGGCGCGACCCGGGCGGCCTTCGGCAGCGGCCGGCTCACCCGGTACGCCGCCGAACTCGTCGTCCCGAGAAGCACCCGCATGGAGTGCGCGGTCCTCAAGGCGGTCGCCGACCGGTATGTCATGCAGCGCGCCGAGCAGGAGCGGATCCGCGCCGACCAGCGGATCGTCATGGCCGAACTGGCCGAGGCGCTCACCGCCCGCGCGCCCGAGGGGCTCGACCCGCAGTTCCGGGCGCTGTTCCAGGAGGCGGCCGACGACCGGGCCCGCAAGCGGGTGATCGTCGACCAGATCGCCTCGCTCACCGACGCCTCGGCGGGGTCCCTGCACGCGCGGCTGACGGGACGCGCGTGACCCGGACCCGCTGAGACAGCCGGGACGTACGCGTCCCGGAGTAACCCTGTGTGGGCTGATCGGGCCACCCCTCTTCCCGCAGCACACCACGTGCGGGACGCTCCCTGGTGGCGACATCCTTACGAGGAGGCATCAAGTGGTCGACGCGGATCAGACATTCGTCATCGTCGGAGGAGGTCTCGCGGGCGCGAAGGCGGCCGAGACGCTCCGCGCGGAGGGCTTCACCGGCCGCGTGATACTGATCTGTGACGAACGCGACCACCCCTATGAGCGGCCGCCCCTGTCCAAGGGCTATCTGCTCGGCAAGGAGGACCGCGACAGCGTCTTCGTCCACGAACCCGCCTGGTATGCGCGGAGCGACGTCGAACTGCACCTCGGCCAGACCGTCGACGCCGTCGACCGCGAGGCGCGGACGGTCCGCTTCGGCGACGACGGCACCCTGGTCCGCTACGACAAGCTGCTGCTGGCCACCGGCGCCGAGCCCCGCCGCCTCGACGTCCCCGGCACGGACCTCGCCGGCGTCCACCATCTGCGCCGCCTCGCGCACGCCGAGCGCCTCAAGGGCGTCCTCACCTCGCTCGGCCGGGAGAACGGCCACCTGGTGATCGCGGGCGCGGGCTGGATCGGCCTGGAGGTCGCCGCCGCGGCCCGCGAGTACGGCGCGGAGGTCACCGTCGTCGATCCCGAGCCGACCCCGCTGCACGCGGCTCTCGGCCCCGAGCTGGGCAGCCTCTTCGCCGAACTGCACAGCGAGCACGGCGTCCGCTTCCGCTTCGGGGTACGGCTCACCGAGATCGTCGGCCGGGACGGTGTGGTGCTGGCCGCCCGCACCGACGACGGCGAGGAGCACCCCGCGCACGATGTGCTCGCCGCGATCGGCGCGGCGCCGCGCACCGCGCTCGCCGAGGCCGCGGGCCTGGAGATGGCCGACCGCGCGCACGGCGGGGGTGTGCTGGTCGACGAGCGGCTGCGCACCTCCGACCCCGACATCTACGCGGCGGGCGACATCGCCTCCTACCACCTGCCCCTCTTCGGTACCCGGCTGCGCGTGGAGCACTGGGCGAACGCGCTGAACGGGGGTCCGGCCGCCGCCCGCGCGATGCTCGGCCGCGAGGTGACGTACGACCGGGTGCCGTACTTCTTCTCGGACCAGTACGACGTGGGGATGGAGTACTCGGGGTGGGCGCCGCCCGGGTCGTACGACGAGGTGGTGCTGCGCGGCGACGTGGGCAAGCGGCACTTCATCGCGTTCTGGCTGAAGGAGGGAAGGGTGCTGGCCGGGATGAACATGAACGTGTGGGACGTCACAGAGCGGATCCAGACCCTGATCCGGGCCGGGACGGTGGTGGACCGGGAGGCGCTGGCGGACCCCGGGGTGCCGCTGGAGCGCCTGGTCCCCTGACGCGACGGCCGCCGTCCGCGGTCGCAGTGCCCCGTGCCGTGATTCCCGGGGCCAACCCCCGGGCCCCGGCCGGGGCCTGTCGGCGCGCCCCGGGACTGTCGGCTGCGCCCCGTAGAATTCACGCGTGGCAGGACGGATCAACGACGAGGACGTGAAGGCGGTCAGGGACGCGGTCCCGATCGACTCCGTCGTGTCCGAGTACCTCCAGCTGCGCAACGCCGGCGGCGGCAATCTGAAGGGCCTGTGCCCGTTCCACGACGAGAAGTCGCCGTCCTTCCAGGTCAGCCCGAGCAAGGGCCTGTTCCACTGCTTCGGCTGCCAGGAAGGCGGCGACACCCTCACGTTCGTGATGAAGGTCGACCACCTCTCCTTCTCCGAGGCCGTCGAGCGCCTGGCCGCCCGCGCGGGCATCACGCTGCGCTACGAGGAGGGCGGGTACAACCCCACCCACCAGCGCGGCGAGCGCATCCGCCTGGTCGAGGCCCACCGGCTCGCCGCCGAGTGGTACGCGGAGCAGCTCGACACCAGCCCCGAGGCCGACACGGGACGCGCGTTCCTTGCCGAGCGGGGCTTCGACCAGGCCGCCGCGGTCCACTTCGGCGTCGGCTACAGCCCTCAGGGCTGGGACCACCTCGCCCGCTATCTGCGGGGCAAGGGCTTCACCGACAAGGAGCTGATCCTCTCCGGCCTGTCCCAGGAGGGCCGCCGGGGCCCCATCGACCGCTTCCGCGGCCGGCTGATGTGGCCGATCCGCGACATCGGGGGGGAGGTCGTCGGCTTCGGCGCGAGAAAGCTGTACGAGGCGGACAACGGACCCAAGTACCTGAACACGCCCGAGACGGCGCTCTACAAGAAGTCCCAGGTGCTGTACGGCATCGACCTGGCGAAGAAGGAGATCGCGAAGGCGAGCCGGGCGGTGGTGGTCGAGGGGTACACCGACGTCATGGCGTGCCACCTCGCCGGCGTCACCACGGCCATCGCGACCTGCGGCACGGCCTTCGGCGGCGAACACATCAAGATCCTGCGCCGGCTGCTGATGGACAACGGCTCGGCGCGAGTGATCTTCACCTTCGACGGTGACGCGGCCGGCCAGAAGGCGGCCCTGCGGGCCTTCGAGGACGACCAGAAGTTCGCCGCCGAGACGTACATCGCGATCGCGCCGGACGGCATGGACCCCTGCGATCTGCGCCTCGCCAAGGGCGACGAGGCGGTCGCCGAACTGGCCGAACCCCGCACCCCGCTCTTCGAGTTCGCGCTCCGTCAGATCGTCGGCCGCTACGACCTGGACACCCCGGCCGGCCGGGCCGGCGCGCTGGACGAGGCGGCGCCGGTCGTCGCCCGGATCAAGAACAGCGGCGCCCAGCACGAGGTCGCGGTCCAGCTCGCCGGCATGCTCGGCATCCTCGACACCCAGTTCGTGGTCAAGCGGGTGGCGCAACTGGCCCGTTGGGCCCGCGACCGGGGCGGCCGGGGACCGGCGCCGGCCGGGCAGCGTGCCCCGGGGTCCTACCGGGCGGCCCCCCGCCCGGCGGCCTCCGGCCCGGCGCTCAACCTCCGCAACCCGGTCTACGCGACCGAGCGGGAGCTGCTCAAAATCGCCCTCCAGCGGCCGGAGATGGTCTCCCCGGCGTTCGACGCGTACGGGGTGGACGAGTTCACGGCGGCGCCGTACGCCGCCGTCCGCCAGGCGATCATGGAGGCGGGAGGCGCCGAGTACGGCACCCACGATCCGCAGGAGTATCTGGTCCGCGTCCGCGAGGCGGCACCCGACGACACGGTCCGCGCCATGGTCACGGAGCTGGCGGTCGAGGCGATCATGCTCCGCAAGGAGGTGGACGAGGCCTACGCGGGTGCTCAGCTGGTCACGGTCCGCCGCCGTGCGGTCGAACGCCGCGTCCGTGACGTCCAGAGCACCCTGACCCGCCTCGGCGCCTACGGAGACCCGGCCCAACTCGCCACCGTGCAGAACGAGCTGTGGGTCCTGCAACAGTACGACCAGGCGCTGCGGGAGCGGGGCACGGCGGCGCTCTGAGCACCGCCGGGGGACTACGCCTCGGAGGGCTCCTGCCCGATCGGCTGTGGGCAGTGCGATGGTCGAACGAGCTGAGTAACCGCACGGTCACGCACGGGACTCAAAAAGTGGTCGCACGCCCCTCGTGGCAGCGATGTGTCGTACTCCACACTGGGGTGCGGTGCCTGAGAGCTCCGGACAAAATGGGCGCCCGGCTCGCGACGCCTGGCACGCACGCTCGCCGCGTTGCCGAAAGGCCCAAGTAGCTCCGCTACGAGGACCT